>JACDEG010000611.1:0-1955 GCA_013816505.1 Pyrinomonadaceae bacterium
CATTCAGGTCAACACCGAAGAGTATGTCGAAGATCGTCTGATGAAAAGCTGCCAGGAGGACGGCACGCTCCACCTATCGCGCCGGCAGCTCCAACGCTATCGCCGGATTTTCGCGGCGCGCGCTGATGCCGACGACTACAGCAGCTTCTGCCGCCTCGGGCAGTTCGAGCGAATGGACATCAGCCGTTCGCTGTACCGGCTGGCGCGACAGGAGATGAACGACTTGGCGCGTAACTCCGGCGGCAGAACCTATCCGGTCGCCGAGGTACGCGAAGCGCGCGCGGCCTTCGCGCAAATCGCTGCCGAGATCGGCACGCAGTACAGCCTCGGCTATTATTCTTCGAACAAGGCGCGCGACGGGCGCTTTCGTGCGATTCGCGTCGAGGTGCGCGGCGTGCGGGACGCGCAGGTGCGAGCGCGCGATGGTTACCAGGCGCCGAAGAGTTGACGCCGCGTGCCGACCTTTAAGCGGGGCATGGCGACCGCGGCGCAGGTGGCAGCTTACTTAGAGACTGGCTTACTATGCATCGATGTCAGGGTTGTGGTCTGCCGAAAGAATCTAAAAAAATTCATGACGGATGAGCGGAGAAGAGAAGATCGCGTACGCCTGCCGATGGAGGCGCGCTACGAAGGATTGTCCGGGAAATCAAACGCGCGCGTGTACGACATCAGCTCCGGCGGGTGTTACATCGAATCACTCTCGCCGGCGAGTACCGGCGAGACTCTCCGTCTCGAAATTCTGTTGCCGTCGGAGCGCTGGCTGGTCTTGCACGGTGAGGTCGTACATCACGAGCCAGGGATGGGCTTCGGGCTGCGTTTCGGGGAACAATCTAATTCTGAGCGTGACGTGATCGCGGGGCTAATCGAGTACGGGCGTGGCGATTAAGCGCACGCGGGCCTATGGCGGGTCGAAGACGATGGTTGTTCACTGGGAATCCGAACACACTAACAAGCACCAGGATCACGTCATCGCGCACGTCAGGGGTGCAACGGTGGTCGGGTATTTTCACGCCGACGACGCGCTGCACATGCTGCTCGACATCGGTTTCGTCTGGACGGTCTACGTCGATGGCGAGATGGGGTTGCTGCCTCATGCATTGGCAATCGGCGAGTTGAGCATCAGCGGTGATGACAAACAGGCTTTGAGCCGCGACCTCAGATTATTGTTGGAAGACGGAGAGGCGTCGGAAGAATCGATACTGAAGACAGTCACTCCCCCGCCGGTTGAATGCACGATTGATGATGTCGAATTATACGCGGGCGGCGACGGGCGGTGGCGACTGCTGCTGCGCGGAGAGGCGGCAAATCTCGCCATCGATACTTCGCCCGCCACCGGCGAGATGCTGGTTGTCGCCGGCGGCGGGTAGTTGAATAGTATGACAGAAGATAACAGTTTTGAGTTTTCAGTTTTAAGTTTTGAGGTGAGAACTGAAAACTGAAAACTGTTTGAGGCTGATAAACTTTTGCTCAGGTACTTAAAAGTCAGATAGTGGAGAGCTACCACATGTTGGGTTCACAGCGAGTGTTTCAGCATAGGGCACCGTCCCCACCTGACGCCGTGTTCGGAGACTTTCGATTCGTGGCCGGTTTCGTCACGGTGCGCGGCGGTGTGCGAAGTTTCCAGGAGGGCGTGCCAGACTCAGACGCCGGCGAGGATGAAGGTTCCTCGCTCGAAGAGTTGTCGCGCGACGAACACGAAGTCCCGCGGCAACGCCTGCGCGACGAACTGAAGCGAGAGCCGTCCGAAGAGGAATTGAACGATTGGCTGCGCTGTCATACCGAGGGTTACTAACGGCATGGATTGGTAGAGTGGATTGATGATGTGGATTGATCGCGATGCAGTGTTGACGATGGTCGACCGTCCCGACGCGTTTGTTCGCCGCCGCCTTCGATCTCCACCACTCACCACGACTTGAAAGACGAAACATAAAGCGACGACACGGCGACGGCTGCGA
>JACDEG010000611.1:1965-3551 GCA_013816505.1 Pyrinomonadaceae bacterium
CCGTCGCCGTGTTGTTTGCCGTGCAGCGTTTAAGGTCAATCACGGGATTAGCGAAGCGGCACTGCTTACTTTGATTTTATTCTCGACGCTTCGCACGCCTTTGACCGCGTAGGCCATTTTCTCGACGCGCTTTCGTAACTCTGGCGTCGCGACGGTGCCGTCCAAAGTCACTTTGCCCTTTGTCACGGTCGCCGCCACGTCGGTCGCCGCAATCTCTGTATCGTTACTGAACTCCTGCTCGACGTTCGTCATCAGCGTCGAGTCGTCCGGTGCGGCGGCCGGTGCCGGAGACATCGGCGGCGGTTGCGTGATGACGACGGGCGCGGGCTGCGACATCGTCGACGGTGCCTGCTGAATGATGATCGGCGTCGGCTGGGTGGCCGGCGCTTGCTGGATGATGATCGTCGGCTGCACTGCGGGCGTCGGCTGTGTAAGGACGCTCACGTTGGTGTTGTCGGTAGCGTCGTCGCCGCGGCTGTTTAGAAACAGAAAGATGATCGCCACCGCGGCCATCGCGACGAGGGCCACCGCTGCAACCATCCCGGTCGAAAAGCCGCTCTTTTCGGGGGTGCGCGTCGTCTGCGTTTGTACGACCTCGCGTCGCGCGTTCGGCGTCTCGACCACGACGCGGCTCTTGCGCTGCTGTTCTTCATCGAACGACATAAGAGTTTTCTCCTCGTAACTAATTTACTGGTGTCTAAGGGAACTATGCGGCGAGGTTCGGGGGCGGTCTTAAATTGCGTTGGCAAGTTTAGAAAAAGGGTGGTCACTCTGAGGTCGAATAACCACCCCCTTAAACTCTTTCTCAATAACGACGCCGCGCGCGCCGACTGCGGCTGTACACGTACGACCCGCCACCACCGATCAGCGCGCCAGCCGCGGCAGCCTTCTTACCACCGGCCACCGCTCCGACGCCTGCGCCGAGCGCCGTGCCGCCCGCCACTGTCGCCAGCGTGCGATTACGCTGCTTGAAGTTGCGACGCGCGGCCTTGCGGTTCATCGCATAGAGTGTCGCGCCTCCGGCACCGATGGCCGCGCCCTTCTTGCCGCCGAGCAATGCCCCGGTCGCCGCGCCGCCGCCGATAATCGCCACCGTGCGCGACTTGCGACCGAAACGCGACCGCCGTCGATCCTGACCAAATGCTTCCGGAACCAATGCCGTCGCTAAGATCACGAGGCAGAGTAAAGATGCTGAAAGTCTTTTCGTTTTTTTCATAATGAATTAAGTCCTTAAAGGGGTTTGATGTCATGCGCGTTTACGCATAGGAGAGTTACGACCAAAATGATAACACGGCAAATATCATTCCTCGCGGCCTCAACGACCGGGTCTCTGCGGCGAAGCCCTTTGTTTGCAACGCCAAATTTTTATCTCGCCCATCAAATACTTCTCATCGTTCAACACTTTCAATCGACCGGCGTACCGATTCAATGCTTTCATGTGAACGGGTGGGTATGTTTGACCTGCTTGCTTTCGCTCTCGCATAATCGACCGATGACGACCGCTATCATTCATCATCCGGTTTATGAGCAGCACGACACGGGGCCGGGACACCCTGAGCGCCCGGAGCGTTATCGCGTTGTGTTAG
>JACDEG010000612.1 GCA_013816505.1 Pyrinomonadaceae bacterium
TCAATGAGGTTATCAATCTTCAGCATCTGATCAGTATGCTGGCTGAGACGATCTTTCTCAAAGAACTGGTGAGAGGGTTTTTATTACCTCCCCGATTCAGCTATTGAGCCAAAGGTAAAAGGCAAAAGCGAGGACGGCACTCCGGCTTCCTTCACTTTTGCCTTTTACCCTTTGCCTTCCGGGTCTACCCCGCGCTCTGACCCGCGTTTTCGGCGGTGCTCGCGGCGGAGATAAACGGCGCGTCGGTCGTGAGCGCGTGGTCGACGAGTTGGCGTTGCTCCAGTTCGTGCGTCGTGTAGGAGCCGGTCGCGGGACTCGCCGACGCCGCGCGACCGACGTAGTACGGGCGCTCGCAGCCGCGCATCAGATTCATCAGGCGCGGCTCGATGAATGTCCAGCCGCCCATGTTCTTCGGCTCTTCCTGCGCCCACACCAACTGTGTCGCGGCGGGGTAGCTGGCGAAAATCTCGCGCAACAGCTTTTCCGGGAACGGATAGAACTGCTCGATTCGCACAATCGCGACGCGCTCATCACCCGACTGTTTGCGCGCCGCGTGCAAATCGTAAAAGACCTTGCCGCTGCACAGCACGATGCGCCGAACCGCGTCGCGCTTCGTCACGTCGCCGTCATCAATCACGGGCAGGAACCCGCCGCTTGTCAGTTGCTCGACGGTCGAAGTCGCCGCCGGCAGACGCAGCAGACTCTTCGGTGTCATCACGATGAGCGGGCGCGCGACCTCTTGCCTGACTTGCCGCCTAAGCAAGTGGAAATACTGCGCTGGGCTGGTCGGGTAACAGACTTGCATGTTGTTCTCAGCGCAGAGTTGCAGATAGCGTTCGAGGCGCGCGCTGGAATGCTCCGGCCCCTGACCTTCGTAGCCGTGCGGCAAAAGCAGCACGAGGCGCGAGGGCTGCAACCACTTGTCCACGCCGGGCGCGATGAATTGGTCGACGATCACCTGCGCGCCGTTGCCGAAGTCGCCGAACTGCGCCTCCCACATCACGAGCGAGTTTTGCGCGACGACCGAGTAGCCGTACTCGAAGCCCATCACACCCTGTTCGGACAGCGAGCTGTCGAAGACCTCGACATAGGCGCGCCCGTGCTCGTCCTTCACAAGCTCGCCGAGCGGCTTCCACGGCTGGCCGGTACGCGTGTCGTACATGAGGGCGTGGCGTTGGCTGAACGTGCCGCGCCCCGAATCCTGACCACTCAGGCGCACGCGCGTGCCTTCGAGCGCGAGCGAACCGAACGCCAACGCCTCAGCAAACGCCCAATCCATGGCCACCTCGCCATCGCCCATCTTCGCGCGGCGCGCCAGTTGGCTGACCATCTTCGGGTTGATGTTGAAGCCTTCGGGGACGACCGCGATCTTGTGCGCGATGTCACGCACCACGTCGGCGCTGACCGCTGTCGCGACGATCTGCGAACCGTCCTCCTCGATGGCCGGCGGCGGCAGTTGGTTCTTCGGCGGCTTACGCGCGACGATCTCTTTGGCCCTGACTTGTATCTCTTCGTACCCCGCGACAACTTCTCTGGTCATTTGCTCAACGTCGGCGTCGGTCAGCACTCCGTCCTGCACCAACCGCCGCGCATACTCGGCACGCACGCCAGGGTGCGCCTTGACGCGCGCATACATCAGCGGCTGCGTGTAGCTCGGCTCGTCCGATTCGTTGTGCCCCAGACGCCGGAAGCCGATCACGTCGAGCACCACGTCCCGGTTGAACTGCTGGCGATAATCGAGCGCGATGCGCAACACGCGGAACGCGGCTTCAGGATCGTCGCCGTTGATGTGAAAGATCGGCAGTTGCGTCATCCGCGCCACGTCGGTCGAATAGATCGTCGAACGCCCGGCCTCCGGCGAAGTCGTAAAGCCAATCTGATTGTTGATGATGATGTGAATCGTGCCGCCGGTGCGGTAGCCTTTCAGATCGGCGAGGTTCAAGGTCTCCATCACGATGCCCTGTCCGGCGAACGCGGCGTCGCCGTGCAACAGCACCGGCATCGCACGGTCAATCGTTTCTTCGCGCGGCGCGGGCATCACGTCCTGCTTGGCGCGCACCATGCCTTCAACTACCGGATCGACGAATTCAAGATGGCTCGGATTCGGCGAGAGCGTGATTTTTACTTTGTGTCCGGCGGAGACTGTGCGCTCGCCGACTGCGCCCTGGTGATACTTCACGTCGCCCTCGTCCGCCGGGAAATTCGGATGCACCGATCCCTCGAACGCGGTGAAGATTCTCTCCGCGAAATTTCCGACGACGTTGGAGAGCACATTCAAGCGCCCGCGATGCGCCATGCCGAGCGTGATGTCTTCGACGCCGCGCCCGCCCGCGCCTTCGACGAGTTGATCGAGGAGCGGGATGATCGTCTCGCAGCCTTCGAGCGAGAATCGTTTCTGTCCGAGATACTTGGTGTGCAGAAACCGCTCGAACTGCTCGGCGGCGATTAACTTGCGCAGCAGTTGTTTTTTGATTTCCGGCTCAATCGGCTGCGGCTCGACGAACTCATACCGGATGCGGTCGCGGATCCACACCTTCACTTCTTTGCTCTGGATGTGGCGGTACTCGGTGCCGACCTTGCCGCAGTATGCACGGTGCAGGATGTCGAGAATTTCGCGCAAGCTGGCGCTATCTCTGCCGGCGAGGCCGTCGGTGATGAACTCACGGTCGAGGTCCCACATCGTCAGCCCGTATGTTTCGATGTCGAGTTCGGGGTGGTACTGCAACGGCACCGCATGAAGCGGGTCGATGTCGGCGATTAAGTGGCCGCGCACACGGTAGGCGTTAATGAGTTCAAGGACGCGCGCCTGCTTGACGGTCTGCGCACGCGTCTGGTCACCGCCGAAGAGCGCCGGGTTGCGGTCAACCGACCAGCGCATCGGCGGGTTCGCGATGCCGAGGTCGCGGAAGATGCGGTCGTAGAATTCGTGTCTGCCGAGCAGCAATTCGTGAATGTACGCGAGGAAGGCGCCCGACTCCGCGCCCTGAATGACGCGGTGATCGTAGGTCGAAGAGATCATGAACGTCTTGCTGATGCCGAGTTGCGACAGTGCTTCCGGGGCCATCGCGTGATACTCCGCCGGATACTCAATCGCGCCGGTCGCGACAATCACTGACTGCCCGGCCATCAGGCGCGGTGTCGAGGCGACCGTGCCGATGGTGCCGGGGTTGGTCAGGCTGACGGTCGTGTCTTGAAAATCGGGGACGCCAAGCTTGCCGCCGCGCGCGCGTTTAATCACATCGTCGTAAGCGGCGAGGAACTGTGAGAACGAGAGCGCGCCGGCGTTCCTGATGTTCGGCACGAGCAGCGTCCGCGAGCCGTCTTTTTTCTCAAGGTCAATCGCGAGGCCGAGGTTGACGGCAGGACGACGGACGCGCGACGGCGTTTTGTCCACGACTGCGAAGCTGTCATTCAACTGCGGATACTTTTCGAGCGCGCGCAGGATAGCGAACGCGATGATGTGTGTGTACGAAGCCTTACCGCGATTGGTCTCCTTCAGGTTGCGGTTGATGATGGTGCGGTTCTCTTCGAGGGCTTTGACCGGCAC
>JACDEG010000156.1 GCA_013816505.1 Pyrinomonadaceae bacterium
GGCGTGTGTAGCGTGTCCCTGATCCACTTGACACCCGCCGTGAATACGTCATCCGCCTGCTTCGCCACACCCGGCGCGACCTTCGCACCCGCTCCCGCCACCACGGTGAGCACGCCGTCACGAGCCATCTCACCGGCCAACGTGCCGATGTGTCTGGCTGCTTTGTCCAGATCACTTTGCGTCTTCGCTTCGCCGCACAACCGGATGAACTCATCGGCGGCCAGGTACTGCTGCGTCATCTCGTACATCGACGCCACGGCCACACCCCGGAAGCGTTTCTTCTTGTCACATAACAAAGGGCGGAGCCTTCGCCCCGCCCTTTCTGCCTCAGCCACTTACTTAGCAATCGTCATGCTGGTGTTGGCGTTTGCCGCTCTGCCAGCGCATCTTCAAGTCGATCATCAAACCTTTGCAGCCCCGCTGAAAGAATTAGTGGCAGCACTTCATGCAACAGTCGCCGCAAGTCGGCTTCATCCGTGTAATACCACAACTCCTCGCCGGTGAGCGATCCACCGAGGGTGCCGGTTCTTAACAGATGGCTCCAAACATACTTATTGTGGATGAACTGCATGATCAAGTAATGACGCGAGGGCCAGAAGAGACCCTGCGGGTCATCACTTCGTGGCTGATCTACTTCGTCATCCTCGACACCCGCCGCCATCGTTTCCTCATTGTATGAACGACGGGCAAATCGTATGCTCTCCTGAATGCCTTGCCGCGTGCGCGTAAAGGGCACAAGATCATTCTTGTACAAATGGAATGGTTCTTCAAACCGGAGGCCGTGCGCGGCCAGCGGTCCGCTCATCTCCTCAACGACAATCCGCTCGAACGCTAACGGCGCGTCTTTCACTTCTCGAATCATCGCCGCGTACCTCCTGTGTAAATGACTTCGATTAGCTGGGGATCGCCGCTGCCGATCTTGAGTTCGTTGCCTTTTGCCTTAAGCGCATCGACAAGTTTCTGGTTATCAGTAAACACACGGTACTTGAAGTCGTTAGTCATATGCCCAAGCTCGCGGTCGGAGCGTGCAATCTTGAACGCACCTTGCACCGTCCCTGTTGACGCGCAGCTTGACCTGGTACTTTTTGTCGAGCTTGAGGGTCAGCTTGTGCGAGCCGGGCGAGTTGAGTGCCGCGATCACATCGAGCAGCGCACGATCCAGCTTCGCGCCCCTGGACTTCTTCAAGTGCTTGGAGGGGACGCCGAGTTGTGCGAGCAGCGCGCGCTTCTCTGCGTCCGACATCGCCGCGAGGTCGGCGGCTGACAGTTCGGCGAGCGGCTTCGGGCGGGCGGGCGCGGCGGTGCTGTTCACAGGCGTGGTGGAAGTCAGCGCGGCTGATGGCGCGGCGGCAGTGGCGGCGGCGGCAGTTGTGGTGGCGAGGTGCGACGGCTGGGCGTAGCGACTTTGCCACATCTCGGAGTGGGAGAAGACGCCGGGGTCGGGCGAGTGCGCGCCCGTCGGGGTGCCGGTCCCCGAAGTGCTCTCCAGGGTGTGCGACGAAGAAGACTCCGGCGTGAAGTCCTGGCGGTAGTCGGAAGCATTGACAGAGCGGAGCGACATCGCGTGAGGCCTCCTGATTGGCAATCAGAAACCGGACTGAAAAGCGAGAATCTCGTCTGAAATAAAAGTGACAGTTAAGTTATCGGCAACAAGAGGGAAATGTTTCCTGTTTTGGCAGATTTATTTTCAGCGGCGGCCACATGACGGCGCGTGACAGTTGCATGCAACCGAAACACCAATTGTTTAGCAGTTCTGCTGTGGCCCGCTGTCTCGACTGGAAGCGGCGGTTCATCAGCCGCCGCTCAACGGTCGCCACCCAATCGTGATGAGCTGTCGGGCGTGGCCGTAACCCTGAAAATGGAAGTGCGCCGAGCAACAATTGGCGGAGCGGCGTTGTGAGAGAGCGTCGGGTCGGTGCTTTCGTCAATTCTTCTGCGCATGCTCCGGCGCGGCCTCGGCGGGCTGCCTCTCGTCGTCGTCGCCGCCGGGCGCGGGCCGTCGCTCGCCGAGCACGATACGGACGGTGTGGCGCGCGCCATCGTCGACGAGGGTGATGTCGTCGCCCACTGACATCCCGCCGTCCACCTCGACGCTGGCGATGCCGCGGTTGACGCCGTACGGATTCTCGACCCTGATGTGATAGTGCGCCGAGCCGTAGCGGTAGTTGATTTCAAAGTCGCGCCAGCCGCGCGGGATGCACGGGTTGACTCTCAGCCGGTCGCCGCGCAGTTGAAAACCGAGAATGTATTCCAGCCCGGCGCGATACATCCAACTGGCCGAGCCGGTGTACCATGTCCATCCACCGCGCCCAGTGTGCGGCCACACGGCGTACACGTCGGCGGCGGCGACATACGGCTCGACCTTGTATTTGTGCAGCCCGGCGCGCGTCGAGGCATGGGTGATCGGGTTCAGCAGCGAAAACAGTTCGCCCGCGCGGTCGCCGTCGCCCAAGAGCGCGTAGGCAATCAGCATCCACAGCGCGGCGTGCGTGTACTGCCCGCCGTTTTCGCGCACGCCCGGCACATAGCCTTTGATGTAGCCCGGGTCGAGTGTGCCACGGTCGAATGGCGGCGTGAACAAGATCACGAGGCCGTCGCCGCGCCGGATTAAGTACTCTTCGACGGCGGCCATCGCGCGGTGCGCGCGGTGCGTGTCGGCGACGCCGGAGATGACGCCCCACGATTGCGCGATGGAGTCGATGCGACACTCTTCGTTCTGCGCCGAGCCGAGCGGCGTGCCGTCGTCGAAGTACGCGCGCCGATACCAATCGCCGTCCCACGCTTCTTCTTCGAGCGCCTTCTTTAGGTCGGCCATGTGCTGGCGGTAGCGCCGGGCGCGCTCTGCGTCGCCGCGCGCATCGCAGTACGGCGCGAAGTTGGCGAGCGTCTGGTGCAGGAACCAGCCGACCCAGACGCTTTCGCCGCGCCCCTCGTTGCCGACGCGATTCATGCCATCGTTCCAGTCGCCCGACCCCATCAGCGGCAGCCCATGCGCGCCGACCGCGAGGCTCCGGTCAAGCGTCCGCAGGCAGTGCTCGTAGATGCTCGCCGATTCCGCCGAGGTGATCGGCTGCGTGTACGACTCGTCCTCGCCGGGCGCCAGCAACGGCGCATCGATGAACGGCACGACCTCGTCCAACACGCCCGCGTCGCCGGTCACGCTCACGTAAAAACTGGTGACGTGCGGCAGCCACAGCAGATCGTCGGAAAAGCGCGTGCGGACGCCTCGCCCCGTCGGCGGGTGCCACCAGTGCTGTACATCGCCCTCGCGAAATTGGCGCGCGGCGGCGCGCAGGATTTGCGCGCGCGCCAGATCGGGCCGCGCGTAGACGAGCGCCATCACGTCCTGCAACTGGTCGCGGAAGCCGTACGCGCCGCCCGACTGATAGAAGGCCGAGCGCGCCAGAACGCGGCAGGCAAGCGTCTGGTACGGCAGCCAGCGATTAAGCATCGTGTCCAGCGCGGCGTCCGGCGTACGCACCTCAATGGTGCCGAGCATTCGGTCCCAGTGCGCAAGGACGCGCTCAAAGGCTTCGTGAACCGCGCTCAACGGGCGGTAGCGCGCCAGCGCCTCGCGCGCCTCTTCCGCCGACTCGCCCTCGCCAAGCAGGAAATGGATTTCGCGCGTCTCACCCGGTTCCAGTTCGACCACTGTCTGAAGTGCGATGCACGGGTCAAGGCCGGCGCCGACCCGCCCCGACAGATACGTGCGCCGGAGCGCCGCCGGTCGCGCCGGCGTTCCGTTGCGACCGAGAAATTCTTTGCGGTCACAGGTCAGCGTTCGCTTCGGCGCGCTCACGTCGGCGAACGCGACGCGCGCCCCGAACTCATTGTTGTACGGGTTGCGCGCAAAGACCGCGCCGCTCAACTTGTCGATCTGCGTGATGACGTACGGGGCCGACGCGCTGCGGCTGGAGCCAAGTACCAGTTCGTTGTAGTTTGTCACTGACAACCGCCGCTTCCGGTCAGTGCGGTTGCGCAGACGCAGCAGCGAGATTTTCACCGGCGCGTCGAGCGGCGCGAACAATAGCAACTCCTGCGAGACGCCATGACTCGTGTGCTCGAAGACGGTGTACCCCTGGCCGTGGCGGACGAAGTACGGCTCGACCTCGCGGATCGGCAGAGGGGTCGGCGTCCAGACCGTGCCGGTGTCTTCGTCGCGCAGATAGATGATCTCACCCGGCGGGTCACTGACGGCGTCGTTCGACCACGGCGTCAGACGGTTCTCGCGGCTGTTCGTCGACCACGTGTAGCCCGCGCCCGACTCCGACACCTGGAATCCGAAGTTGCGCTCGGTGGCGATCACGTTCGACCACGGCGCCGGCGTCCACTGCCCGCCGTCGAGCACCGTCAGATACTCGCGCCCGCCGTGGTTGAAGCCGCCGAGGCCGTTGAAAAAGGTAAGTTCCGGCGTCGCGACGGTCGGCTCCGGGTAGGTGCGCGAAGGCATCAGCGGCGTGAATGCCGGCGGCAGCTCTTCCTCGACCATCTTGCGCACCAGTTGCTCGCCGAGCGCGCCGCGCTCCGGGACGATGACAACGCGCGCGACTGCGTGCAGCAGGATACGATCAGCCTCTGGCATGATGTCGGCGCGCCGCAAGAATACGCCGCCCGGCTTGTCCTGTAAGAACTGCGCGCCGCCGGCACGGATCAGCATCTGCAATTCTTCTTGCAGCGCCTGGATATAACTCGGCGGGTGGTCGTTTAAAATCACGAGGTCGATCTGGAGTCCCTTCAGACGCAGGTACTCATGGCCGCGCAGCAGTTGGCGCACCATGTCGAGGTCATCCGACTGGCTGATGCGCACCAGCACGATGGGCACATCGCCGCTGATGCTGTAGGGCCACAGGCTCGACTGCGCCTTGGTGTTCATTTCGAGCACGCGCGACTGCGGGCGTAGCGATGGGTCGGCATAGATGACGCGCCCGGCGAGGCGCTGAAACAGGTGCGCTTCCTCGGCGTCGATATTGAGATGACGCATCTCGACCTGCGACTGCGTCCACGCGAGCCGCGCCGCACGCTCAAAGATCGAGTGGTCGTGGTACTTGTCGGCGAGCATCAACGCTTCCTCGCGCGACCGCGCGACGGCGGTCGTGAACGTGAGGCGTGCCGTCGCGTTCGGCTTCAGACGCACGCGTTGTCGCAGCGAAAAGACGGGGTCGAGCACCGCGCCGACCGTATTCGAAAGTGGCCGCTCCTCAACCACCGCGACCGGGGCGGCAGGCGTGTGCCCGCGGCCGAGGAAGCGACTGCGGTCGGTCTCGTACTGAATCGAGCCGACCGTCTCGCCCTCGGTGACGATGACGTGGATGCCGAATATCGGTTCGTCGGTCGCGGAGCGCGGGCGGCGGCGCGCGAGCAGCGCGTTCTCGGCGGCGATAAATTCCGTTTCGACGAAGAGGTTGCTGAACGCCGGATGCGCAAGGTCGGCGGCGTGCGGCACAAGCACCACCTCGGCATAGCTCGTTAACTCGATCTCGCGCGCGCGCGAAGAAGTGTTGGTGATCGAGACGCGGCGCACTTCGGCGTTGTCTTCGGGCGAGACGATGATCTCGGTGTGCGTCACGATCCCGGCATCGCTGCGCACAATCGAGACTTTATCCTCGGAGAACGTTACCTCGTAGCTCTGCGGCTTGCGGTTAATCGGCTGGTAGCCGGTTGACCAGACGGCGCCGGTGCGGACATCGCGCAGGTAGCAGAACGAGCCGTAATTGTCGCGCGTCGCGTCTTCGCGCCAGCGCGTCACGGCGACGCCGCCACTCCGTGAGTAGCCCGCTCCGGCAGTCGTCACCATCACTGAATAAGTGCCGTTGGAGAGGAACTGCGTGCGTGGCGTCGGCAAGTGCGGCGAGTCGTAGAGGCGCACTGCGAGGCCGGTCAGCGTGTGCACGACGCGTCCCGACAGGACCTCTTCGGCGCGTGGGTGGGCAGCCGGGACGCCGCGCGGGATGCGCTCCTGTAGCAACAACTCGGTCGCCTGCACCAGCGGCTCAGCGTGGAAGCGTCGTTGCATCACACGGTCGTGCAGCAGGTTGTCGAGTGCGACGATGCTCATGCCCTGGTGATGGGCCATGAAGGTGCGAATCATCGCGCGCCGCTGGTTCTGCGGCAGGCGTTCCGGCGTGTAATCGATTGACTCGTAGAAGCCGTAACGCGCGAGCGCGCCTTCCTTCTCCAGCCGGCTGAGGTTGGCAAGCGCGGCGTGCGGATCGACCATCGCCGCGAGCATCGTCGCGTACGGCCCCACGACAAGGTCTTCGCTGAGGCCGCGCTTTAAGCCGAGGCCGGGAACGCCGAACGGGCCGTACTGATAATTATGGTGGAGGTCGCGCGCGTTGTAGGCCGCTTCCGAGATGCCCCACGGCACGCCGCGCGAGGCGCCGTACTCAATCTGCCGCTCGACCACCGCGACGTACGTCTGTTCGAGCAGCGTCCGGTCATAGCTCTTCATCACCAGTAGCGGCATCAGATATTCAAACATCGTCGCCGTCCAGGAGATCAGCGCGCGGCTTCGCTCGACCGGCGTCAACTGCCTGCCGAGGCGGAACCAGTGCTCCTGCGGCGCGTCGCCCTTGGCAATCGCGACGAAACTGGCGAGGCGCGATTCGGAGGCGAGCAAGTCGTAGTATGAGTTATCGGGTCGGCCCGTCGCGACGTTGTAGCCGATGACGAACACCTTGCGTTCCGGGTCGAGCAGAAAGGCGAAGTCCATCGTATCGAACAAGCGCTCGGACGCGCCGGCCAGCACACCGAGTCGTGACAGCATGTCCCGCGCGGCGCGCGCCGCTTCCTCGACGGCGCTCTCAAGCGTGCCGAGACCGTCGACCGCGGCGGCGTGTCTTTCCGGTGGCACCAGGCGCTCGATCTCGCGGCGTAAGGCGCTTAACCGCTCGCGCGCGGCGTCGTAGTGTCCCGTCATTTCCGCGACGGCCACGATGTGGTCCAACGATCCGATGACCTTCCGCCATTCCGCGATTACTTCGGACGGAAGGGATTCAACAAGTGGCCCAAACAACCGCGCCGCTGTTGGCACAAAACGGGCGGGCGTCAGCGTGTGCAGTTCGCGCAGGCAGGCGCGCGTCTGGCGCTCTAGCGCGCTCACCCAAAAGCGCAGCTCGGCGAAACCATCCGCGCCGTGCTCTTGCGTGAGCGCGCCGACGATGTCGTCGACAACCGCCGCGTGTCGCTGAAGCGCGTCGAACAGCGCAGCCCACCCGCCGACCGTCTGCGGTGGTGTGGCCGCGACCGTCTCCGCGCACGCGTCGATTTCGTCGCGCAGATGCTTGACCGCGACAACCTCTGTGCGTTGTCGGATGGCACCGAGGCGCGACGCTTCCGCGCGCATCAGCACGACTGTGTCGGCCAGTCCGCTGAGCGTGCGCGCGGCAAAGGGCGGTTGCTCGGACACGTCGATGCACGCCTGTTTAAGCGCCAACAGATGGCCGGCGAAATTGCCGCTGTCGACCGTTGAGATGTACAGCGGCGCGAGCGGCTCGAGCGTGCGCGTGTCGTACCAGTTGAAGTAGTGGCCGCGGAACTTCGACATCTTGTTGAGCGTCGTGAACGACAACTCAAGGCGCTCGATCAACTCCAGCGAGCCGACATAACCGAAGTCGTGCGCGGCGACCGTCGACAACAGCAGCAGACCGATGTTGGTCGGCGACGTGCGATGCGCGATGACCGGATGCGGGTCTTCCTGAAAGTTATCGGGCGGCAGCCAGTGGTCTTCCGCTCCGACAAACTCCTCGAAGAAGCGCCACGTCCGCCGCACGACCAACCGTACCCCGCCGACATCGCGCGCGGTGAGCGCCGGTTGCTGATGTGCCGACCCCGGCTGACTCGCCCAGAACGCCACCAGCGGCGACAGCAGCCACGCGGCCAGAAACGGCGCGGCGAACGGCAGCGCGGCGGGGTGCAGGCCAATCACCAGGATGGTAATGACGGCGGCAATCGCGACGCTCGGCCACATGAAATGGGCGAGCGACCGGACATTGCCAGCGCTCACCCGCTCGGTCTGCGCGGCGGTCATCCACTCCAATAGGTGACGGTGCGAAATCCATTTGCGATAGAGCGTGCGCGCCACGGCGTCGAGCATCAGATACGCCTGGTGCGGAAGAAACGCGACCGTCTGCGCGATCTGCGCGGTGTTCGTGCCGACATCGCCCCACACGCTCCAGAAGTGGCTCGTCCACGGAATGCCGCGCGGGTGCAACAGCAGGCTGGTGGTGACGTGCGCGTAGATCGGGAACGCAAGCGTCAGCACGATGAACAGCGTCCACCATGCGGGACTGCCTGGCCACACCGTCCACGCAGCGGCGAGCCACAGCACGACGCCCGGCGCGACCAGGCTGCGCCGCAGATTGTCGAAAATCTTCCAGCGCGCGATGAGCGGCAGTTTGTTGCGGACGGTGTGGCCGTGTGCGTTCGGCACACGCGGCAACAGCCAGCGCGCGATCTGCCAATCGCCGCGCGTCCAGCGATGCTGCCGCTTGGCGAACGTGTCGTAGTGCGCCGGATAGTCGTCCAGCAACTCGATGTCGGTGACGAGTCCGGCGCGCGCGAACAGTCCTTCGAAAAGGTCATGACTGAGTAGGAAATTCTCCGGCACGCGGGCGTTCAGGGCGCGCTCGAAGACATCAACTTCGTACAGTCCCTTGCCGGTGAAACTTCCTTCGCCGAAGAGGTCTTGGTAGATGTCCGAAGCGGCGGTGGTGTACGGGTCGATGCCGGTGTTGCCGGAGAAGATGCGCGCAAAGCGCGAGCGCGAGCCACTCTCCAAGGAGACGCTGACGCGTGGCTGCAGGATGCCGTAACCGCGCGTCACGCGGTCGGCCCACAAATCGAACTGCGCGCGGTTGAGTGGGTGCGTGGCGACACCGACAAGCCGGCGCGCCGCGTCGCGCGGAAGTTGGGTGTCGGAGTCGAGCGTGATGACGTAGCGAACGCCGGAGAGTAGCGCCGGTTCAGCGGTCGCGACGACGAAACTGGTGTCGCGCGCGCCGCGCAGCAGGCGGTTAAACTCTTCCAGCTTGCCGCGTTTACGCTCCCACCCAATCCACTTCCCTTCGCCTGCGTTCCACAGACGGCGACGCACAAACAGGTGAAAGCGTGCCACGGACCTTGGCGTCAGGTTGTCGTTGCTGTTGCTGTCAATTTCCGGGATGACGCCGACCCCGGACTGCCGTCGGCCATGGCGCGCGTTCAACTCTTCAATGCCGCGTAGCGCCGCGTCGAGCAGCGTTGCGTCGTCCGGCATCTCTTCTTCCGGCGCGTCGGCGAAGTCGCCAAGCAGCGCGAAGTAAAAGTTCTCGTCCTGGTTGGCAAGGTAATGGACTTCGAGCTTTTCGAGTAGCTCCCTGACGGTCTCTTCGCTGGTGAACACCGTCGGGACGACGATCATCGTGCGCGCGTCATCGGGCACGCCTGCCGTGGTGTTCATCCGCGGCAGCAGGCGGGGCTTGAACAGGTGCGTCACGTCCCAGTTGAGCACGCTCAGCGCGAGGTCGCTCGCCGGAATCAGCGACAGCGCCGCGATGCCGATAAGGATCGGCCAATTCGCGCCCGCGCGGTACGCGAAGAAGACGAGCACCGCGATGACCAGCGAAGTCAGGAAGACGAGCGTGCCAAGGTACCAGAACGTCGGGCGCGTGAGCACTGCGCGCTTGAAACTCTCGCGCAGGCCGGGAGAGTAACCGAAAGATTTTTCTAATTCCCCGACGCCCTCATCGATCAAATAGTAGCCGACGTGCGCGCGGGCCGCGTCGTGCGGGTCGGAACGGTGCGCGGCGGCGGCGAGTCCCACGGCAGAGCGGGCCACATCCAATTCGTCCGCTGCGGCGCGCTTGCTGATGCGCTCGATGACGTGGCGGTAGCGGTCGCGCGTCACAAAGTCCATCCGGTGATAGACGCCCGCCGGGTCCGCGCCGAGCGCCGGGTCGACGAGGCTGACACTCTCGAAAAAGTCGCGCCAGTCGAGCGTCGAGAGCAGGCGCATGCTGGTGATGATGTTGCCGACCGTGACCTGCGCGGCAGCCTGCCGCTGGTGCTCGAGGTGGACGACCTGCTCGGTGCTCTGCCCGTGCTGCTGATTGTGCCGCTCCAGCCAGTCGAGCACCGGCGTCACCGCCGGGTCCTGGTCGCGCAGCCGCTGCGTCAACTGCACGACGAGCGCGCGGTCGATGTCCCCGCGCTTACCGAACCGCCCGGAAAGTAACGGGATCAGGGCTTCCGGTTGACGCCCGGCCATCACCAGCAGTTTATCGGCGAGCGCGTCGGCGGCCTCGCGTTGCTCGCGCGCGGCGACAATGCGCGTCGCTAAGCGGCGCAGGTTCTCGACCAGCGCGAGGCGCAGCGTAATCGCAACCGCCCACAACTCGCCGATAGTCAACGGCGCAACCTGCTGATAAGCGCGGATGAAGCGTTTGATGGTGTCGCTTTCGAGGCGACTGTCGGTGTGGGCGATCAGTTCGAGGGCGAGCGCGTAGATGCGCAGGTAGCCAGCCAGATGGCCGTTGGCAAGCTTCGGCAATTCGTAGTAGAAGCCTTTCGGTAGGTCTTCGCGGATTTCGCGCAACTGCTCTTCGACAATGTGGAAGTTATCGACCAGCCACTCGGCGGCGGGCGAGATCGTGCGCTCCTTGCGAATCGCGTCGGCCAGCGCGCGGTACGCGGCGACAAGTTGGCGCCCGTTCTCTTCAAGCGCCGGCAGCAGCGTGCGGCCGCGGCGCGCGACGGGCGAGATGCGGTGCGCGGCGGCCAGCGTCGCGGCATACTGCTCCAGCCGTTCGACGCTGTACAGTTCTTCGCGAATCGGCTCTTCGTCGAGCGCTTCCGGGGCAAGCGTTAGTTTTTTTAGAAATCCTCCACCAAGTGCGGCCATCTTCAATCTTACCGATCAGCGGGGTGAATGTTCGGTAAGCATACCATGACCCGGCCGATTTTTCTGTGGCCATTTCTCTTCCGTCAGGTCTACTCGCTGGCCGGCAATGTCAGACACACTTCAGTCTGCCGCGTGTCACGTTCATGAGGATACGGAACATATGCAGTAAGGCAAAAATAAATTTTCGCCGCAGCAAGCTGCGGAGTATTGCGGATAGCAGGCGAACATTCGCAGCAAGCTGCGGGGCATTTACCCGCTAAGAGTAAAAAGGTAAAAGGCAAAAGTGTAAGTCAATCAAGACGATAGATGTGTTCAACCCTGATCCTGGAAACCTTTTGCCTTTTTACTTTTGCCTTACTGCATATGATGACCCCGCCCGGTTTGTGAAATACCACGGCCGCCCATAAACTCATCGCCGAGCGAAGAGACCACACAGCACACGATCTCGTGCTCTTAACTTGGGTCTTCCCTGTCACTTCGCGGGCGGCTTGTTCGGGAAACGAAAACATGGCTCCGGATCGGAAATCAGTCGCCGGCGCGCTCGCCACGGCGCTCTGCGTGGTGGCCGTGGCAGCGCTGTTCGTCATCTTCAACGGCGGCATCAGCGTCGGCGCCTCGAACCACGCCGGCCTCGTCCCCGTCGTCCGCCGCATAATTGATCCCGCTTACTTGCCCGGTGATTTCGGGATTGAACTGCGCCTTTATCATCACCGCGTGTTCGCGTACGCGGTGGCCGGGTGCTCGATCATCTTCGGTGAAGACAACGCGCTGATTCTGTTGACCATCATCGGGATGACGCTCTTGAGCGCGGCGCTCTTCTACCTCTGCCGGACTCTGGGAC
>JACDEG010000613.1 GCA_013816505.1 Pyrinomonadaceae bacterium
CCTCTTCCCCGATGGTTTCGGCAATCCACTTCGCTGATTCCGCTTCGCCACACCGCATGAAAATCTTCAGGTGCGGCGCGGCCAGCATCGTCCGCGCGAGATGCCCGTAGTTGTCGTCGTACTGCGTCCTGCCTTGCGTCCCCTGCACGATCTTGATGACCGTACTTGCGCCCCTCGACCAACGCGTTGTAGAGCGCCGGCAGACGCTTCAGCGCATGCACCTCGTCGACGATCAGCCAGCACGGATGATCCCTGCCCCACTCGGGTCTGATGCTCATCAAGCGCTTCAATAGAATGTCGATCAACGCGGCGTGCAGTGGCCGCAAAGCTTCCCGTGTATCCTGCGTTGAAGTGATGAAGATCCATCCCCGGCGCTGCGCCGCCCACTCCGTCATACTAATCGCTCCCTGACACTCATGCGGCATCGGTAACAGCCTCAGCGTGTCGCCGACATCCGAGAGGCTCCCCAACACGCCGCCGCGTTGATTGCCGGCGTTCGGATTGATCAGTAAAGTGTGCTCCGTCCCTTCCACCAGTTCATCGATCTTCGATTCATCCTGCAGCCACTCGATGATCTGTGTGGGCGACGGCTCGAACTCCAGCATGCGGGCGAAGATGCTGCGCGATGCCTTCGCGAAGAACTGCGTCGGGGTCGCATTTTTCTCGTCGCGACCGGGAAAGAAACTCTCCGCGAGCAGCTTCCGGTCGGTCGGGTATCGGACTTCAAAAGCGGGCGACCAGTAGGGGAACCGCACGTCGAGTGGATTGAGGATGATGTCACCGCGCGCCGCATTGAAATGCGCCTCGATGAACTCGCACGCCGGGTCATAAATGACCGCCGCTTCGGGTGGTCGGCGCGCCGCAATCTGGCGCAGGAAACTGTGGATGATCTGCGTCTTGCCGGTGCCTGGATCGCCGAGTAGTAGCAGGTGCTCGGCTTCCTCTGCGCGCGGAATCCGTAAGGTGTACGTCCGCTCCTGGCGGCGTAACTTTTGTTGCAATGTACGCACCAGTTTGATCATCATGCGGCGCGCTCCCTTCGTTCGTAGACGACAATACCTAACCCGGTCGCGGCTTCCTGCTCGCGCTCATAATCTTGTGGCGAAAGCTGCCTTGTGCCCCGGATCGCACGCCCCTGTTCGTACCGCTGGTTAGCTCGCCGATCACGGATGATGGTCGCCATCAGCCCGGAGAAAAAGACCATTCCGCCGATGATCAGCATCGGCGCACACATTCCGAACAAGCCGGTTCCCTGATAGATATTGACGCGCATCCACGGGTACATCTCGGCGTCACGAGCGCGTCCCACTTGCCAGTAGAAATACTTGTACGGGATGCCCGGTTTGAGCGTGAACATCAATCCCAGTTGCGGATCTCTGACGATCTTCCCTCGCGTGTCCAGCACCGGCTCGACTTCTGCGTCGGTGACGCGCACCAGGGTCTCTTTTTTAGTCGTCGGATTCGTCACGGTGCGCACTAGCAGGATGTACGTTGACTGGCTTCTTTGGGTGACCGACGCTCTCAGTGAACCCCTCACATACTGCTTCAGATAGGTGCGCTGTAACGGCTGCAACCCGTACCTGATCTGCAACCAGCAGAGCGCCAAAGAGACCAGCGCGCCGCACATCAACCACGCCGCCACGTACCCGGCGGTGCGCCTCTGGAAGTTGCGTAGCCGGGTCATTCCCTCTTCGGTCAAGACGTTCGTGTGCGCCATCTCTTTTCGTCCTTCTGTGCCCTCGGCGACGCTTGAATTTCATCGGCTACGCCTGGTTGAAAGTGCGACTTCGGGTGAGCATCGTATCGGCTATTTTCGCCGCGTGGAGATCCGCCGCAGCTCTGGTGTTTTCCCACTCCTCAGGCGTCAGATTCCCGTCCGCCAGCAGCCGCACACAATGCCCGACGAGGTAGCGCAAGCGACCAAACTCCTCGTACAACAAACGCTCATTCTTCGTCAGCCCACGCTCGCGCCCCGCCGTTTCCAGCGCCAGGTTGCGGCACCACTCGCGCACCCCCGCGCCGCTCGCGCTGGCTGCGCTTTCGAGTAGATTCCACTCATCATCATCCACCCGGAATGACACCACTCTGCCTTTGACTGTTTGCTCCATCATGGCTGTTGACCTCCTTCAGTGTGCTCAACTTTCGCGTATACGTTGTACACGCTGCGTATACGGCGTATACGGACTATCAACTAACTCCTTTAGAATCATTCGTACACAACGTATACAAATTCGTATACAACGTGTACGCCGCAACGTTCCCTTGAGGGGTGACGTGTCCTCCAAAACTCAGGTGCGAAGCGCCTCGGTGCTCCTCTCGCATGCTGAGGGGAACCCCTTCAAGCTCCCCGACGAGAGATCGAAATTCCGGTTCACTACTCATCCCGGTGCGCATCATTTCGGTGATGTTCATCCAACCAGCAGAGGGTTTCTTCAAGCGTCAGATAGTCGCTGCTGCCCGCTTCGGAGACGCTTCGTAGAATGCCCAGATCACCATGCCGGTAAGTGCCGTCGGAATTGAAACAAGCCACCAGTTTTGAGGCTCGACTGAACACTCTCATCAACCCGTTCGGCAGTTGCTCGACCGAGTAAATTGAAGCTTGCCAAGCTGTGCTGCAATGATCCCGCACGTCGTCATCATGGCCGGTAATTTCCGACGCTTCTGCCACCATGCTTGGCCTCCTTACACGCCCGCGTGACCGGCGACTTCCGCGTGGCCGGTCTTCGAGTTTTGGTGATTGCTGGATGGGTTTGTTCGTGGCGTTTGAGCCTCCGCTTTGGCACCCGCGCCGTCCGGCTTGGTGGTACTGCGCAAGTGCTTTTGGAAGCCCGCATCCGCCGCAAACGTCTGCGCTAATGCCGCCTCAACGACCTGCGACGTGGTGGGCCGGCGTCCCGTCATCGCTTCGATGTAAGCCGGGTACTCTTCGAGCTGATTGAGCACCCGTCCATCCATTTCATACGTCTCGGACTCACGCCGTTCGATGTACTCGAAATGCAGCGCCGGACTGTTCGGGTTGCCGCCCTGCCCGTTACCGTTTTTAGCTTTCGTTGCCATCCCTGATCTCCTTGTTTTCGGTTGAAGATTATCCTGGTGGAGGCGCTCGAACTCACTGCTCAAGACGCCCGCTTCGCCGACCACGCGCGCAGGTTCTGCCCCTCTTCAGGCACCGGCTTCACCGCGCGTAAAGGCTCCCGCGACCATCCCGCCGCCAGCACCTCTGACTGGTTGGCGAACGGCTGTGGCACGACCACCGCGTCAAGGCTGGTTGCCATCAGGAAGCCCGCTCCTTCGCTCTCCCCTCCGTCGTCGGGTACGCGCATCATCAAGGCCGGACCGTCACGCCGCTCACGGCTCACCGCGATGACTTCAATGCCCAAAGGCTCAGGGCGATAGCGCACAAACAAGGTGCCGTGCGGTGCCGTGCCGATTCGTGTGCGGTGCGTCGCGACGATGGTTCCCGACTGGCCTTGCGGCGTGAGTCCCGGCGGCATCAATCCGTGTCCGCTGACGCCCGCCAACAGATCATCCACGGTGCCAGGTG
>JACDEG010000157.1 GCA_013816505.1 Pyrinomonadaceae bacterium
GACGGTGGCGCTCGCGAGCGTCAGATAACATACTTAAACTTAACCAAGCAGATATAGTGAAAGCTTATCAAGGTATCAAACAAAAGGAGAAAGAAAAATGTGGAAAGAGTTCAAGGAGTTCGCCGTCAAAGGTAATGTCGTTGACTTAGCCGTCGGCGTTCTCATCGGCGCCGCCTTCGGTAAAATCGTCACCTCGCTAGTGGAAGATGTCGTCATGCCTCCCATCGGCTTGCTGCTCGGCAAGGCTGACTTCAGCAACCTGTTTGTAAACCTGTCGGGCGGAACTTACACATCAGTCGCCGAGGCGAATGCGGCTGGCGCGGCGACTATCAACTACGGATTGTTCATCAATACGCTGATCAACTTCCTAATCGTCGCGCTAGCAATCTTCTTCGTTATAAAAGTTATCAATCGGGTCAGGCGGCAGGAGAAGGACAAGGAAGTGACGGCGCCGACTAATGAAGAAAAGTTGCTAATGGAAATCCGCGACGCGCTGATTGCTAACGTCGACCGTTTGAAACCGATTTAGCTTTGCTTACAGAATAGCTCTGGCGTTTGCTCGTATCTATCAATCGTGTAGTCTACAGCTTCGTATGTCATCTCTGGAGATAGTCATTATCAGATGCAGTGAACGACTCGATTTCTCGAAGAGAAAATGGCTCTTGCGCCTTCAGTGCGCAACTTAACCGGCACTGCTGTATCGATGCTGCTCGCCAGCGAAAAAAAGTGATGTTCTTGTCCCGATTGAAATCCCAGTTAGCGCATGGGCGAGCACCAAACTCGAACGCGCAACTTAAACAAAACTCCTTAATTCCTAGTCCCTTCGTCGTCGGCGTAGGTCGTTCGGGAACGACACTATTGCGGCTGATGCTCGATGCTCATCCCGATCTGGCGATCCCACCGGAGACGCACTTCATTCCCGCGGCGGCACTGGCGCACAGGCGCACTCTCAATCCCCGGCGAGCGTTTCTCAAAACTCTGACATCGCATCCGATGTGGAAGGATCATGGCATCGACGTCGATCTTCTCAGCCAGAAAATCTCCACCATTAAACCGTTTGATTTGAGCGAAGCTTTGCGCGCATTCTATCAGTTATACGCCAAGCGCCACGCTAAGCCACGCTGGGGCGACAAGACTCCACTCTACGTGCGGCGCATGAAACTTATTCAGAGTCTACTGCCGGAAGCGCGGTTCGTTCATATCATCCGCGATGGCCGCGATGTGGCGTTGTCGAACAAAGGATTGTGGTTCGGACCCAATTCGATTGAAGAGGCTGCCGAGCGGTGGATGTCATGGATTGAGGAAGCGCGAAACCAATCGACACATCTTTCACACTACCTGGAAATTCGCTATGAAGATTTAGTGCTGGACACGGAAACGATTTTGAAGCGCATCAGCGAGTTCGTCGCCCTTCCCTGGAATCCGGCGATGCTTGATTATCACAAGACAGCCGAGCAGCGAATGCAAGAGATGTATCACGATCTTTTATTGCAGGGCGGCGCACAAACAATTCGCGCTGAAAGTCGGAAGGCAATCCACTCTTTGACCAGCAAGCCGCCGCAACATGACCGGATCAGTCGCTGGCAGAATGAAATGACAGATACCGAGCGCAAGTGTTTTGAACGAATCGCTGGCGGGATGCTTCGGGAGTTAAATTACGACGTGTCGCCGTGAGCGAAATGTTACATCTACTGCGGTTTAAGTACGCAACTCAGTCAGTTTGTCAGTCGCAAGCGTGACAGCAATCTATGCTTCCAGCGCGGTGCAACGCATTCCTCAATCAGATGCCGCGTTCGTGGATTCGACGCATCGAGATAGTCATCAGATATATAGGTGCGCAGTTCTGCTTGCGACGGCAGCTTGATCATCTCGGCGTTGAGATGGTTGCGCCAGCCATGCCATCCGGCTTTAAGTTCTTCTCGGTCAATTTTTTTCGCGCCGTACTTGCGCTGCGTATGCGGCACGCTCAGGAACTGGTAATGCCGCATCAGAAATGATGTAGGGCACATGCGCAAATTCGCAAAACGCACTTTGTGCCCGCCCGACCACGCTAATTCCACTCGCTCTGGTTGCCGCTTCCACGCTTTCAATTGATGTGGAAATGATGGCAGAAACGGATAATACGAGCGCATCGTTTTTTGATACTCAGGATGATCGTGATCTGGCGCTTCTCGCGTCGGAACGAAAGTAAATTCTTGAAAATTCACAGCGTTGTAGCCTTGCGCGTCGGCCTCCGAAAAGGCTTCGGCCAGCGTTTGATTTGAGCGCGGTGGTATACGAATTTCGTCCGGGTCAGCGTGCATAAACCAATCGGCGTCAAGCGTGTGTGCAAGCTGCTCTTTGCGTTCGAGAATCGGCTTCCACATATAAAACTCGGTGCGCGGGAAAATCTCAATGCCGATCAAGCCTCTCTTCAAATAGCGTTCGGCAGTGCGGACGGTATCATCGGTAGAAGAATCGTCAATCAGATACGTTTCAATTCCCTGCTGGAACAGATGTTCCAGACAAGCGGCGATGAAGCGTTCTTCGTTGTAGGAGGCAAGGATGGCGACGACGCGAATAAGATTTCTCCGCAAATTACCGGGTACAAAATTTGGTTAAAGCTAAAGCCTTCGGACGGCGATGTCAAATAGAATTTCCGGTAGTGGATCAGTCTGAGAGGGCGAAGTTTAGAGAGCAACTGTAGGTTGATGTTGGCATATGACAACCAAAAGTTTGCATTCTAAACTTCAAGCCACTGCCGAGAATTTAAGACTCTCTGGCAGTAAAGAATCGCTTGTGCAAAGTGCGATAAGTTTGCGCCACGATGTTAATCGATTGTGCGCGCATGTTCGCATCAAAGACAAACGACCAAAGAAGAACGAAACCGAGCGCGCTGACCGCGCACATCGCCAGCAGTGCCCCGCTGATTCCCGTGCCCTCAGTTAAAAAACGCATCCACCATGCCGCCGGCAACAAAATAAGCGCGAGAAGCGTGAGCGGCGCGAGAGCATGCCTCAATAGTTCGCTGAAGCTGCGCCGGAACCGTCCCAAGACAAGTTGCGGTATATACCAGCACGAAGTGAGGAGACCCGCGATTGCCGTCGCGACGGCGATCCCCACTAAACCGACGCGCTGCGCAAGCAAAATTGAAAGACCGAGATTGATCGTTGCTTCAACGGTCCGGCTTAAAGCAAGCGGGCGCGCCATAATCATCGCTGTTAACATCGTCCGGTTCGACAGTGTCCACGCGGCGACGACCAGATTGAGTGCCAGTGCAGCATCGAGCCATGTGCCGCCGTACAGTTTTGCGCCGACCCACCACGTCACGAACGCCCCATTGCCCGCCCACAAACTGAGAGCCGCGACGATGCTGATGCCAGTACACAAGACGATCAACCGGAGGTAAGTGGCGAACGCAGTCTCGGTATCGCCTTTGCCAATGAGTTGGCCGAGACCGGGGAGAGCGGTGCTCGTCATCTGCATGATCAGAACACCGGCGAGTGAATAAGCTTGCCCGGTCAACGTCCACGTCGTCACTGACTCAAACGAGATGGCGCGCGCGGCAACGGCGCGATCCATGTTATAGACGACGACAGCGGCAAGGTTAACGACGCCGAACCACAAGGCATGGCTTCTGATGTCGTTGCGCAGCGTGCCCCACGAAAACAAATCGAAACGAATCGCCAGACCGGGCAGCGTCGCTCGGTAGCGCACGAACGCCAGCAATGCCCCCACTATAATGGCGATCAGCCCAGCCACAGAGAGCGCGTATAACTTCCAACCTGTCGCCAGCAGCAACATGATGAGTACGGTTCGCACAACGAGCAACGCCAACTGTATGAGATTGTCGATGTGTATCTGCTGATGAGCCGTGAGAAGTACGGAGAACGTGCGTGTTCCGAGCGAGAAGCTTGCACCAACCGCCAGCAGCGCCACAACCACCGTTGCTTCTTCGCGCAAATCGGGTCTGACGCCGAGCAGCGATGGAAACAGCATCGACAGCGCCACGCCCGCCACTAACACGAAGAGCGCGAGCGCAAGTTGCGCGAAAAATGAGGTGCTGGCTAGACGATTGAGGCGCTCGGTGTCAGGCAGGCCCGTGAGTTGCGCGACTTGCGTGCGCAGGCCAGCGGTCGTGCCCAAGTCAAAGAGAAACAGCCACAACCAGATGTCGTTGGTGAAAGCGAAGACGGCATACTCTTCGCGGTCAAGAAAGCGTAGCGTGAAGGGCGTCAGCCACAGGCTGATGATGATGGCTGCGGCGGCGACAGCATAGCCCGTGAGCAGACCAGCAAAATAGTTTGCTGTGCGCGTGCGTGTCGGCGCATAGTTCGAGTGCGGTGGAGAGGAAATGATTGAAGCGGACGGCTGCGTGTCTTCGTTGACCGCCATGCTCACAGTTTGCGCTTGCTACGCCGGAGAAGTCGAGCGCGCACGCGCGCGTGAAGAACGCGTCTCGCACGAAAAGATGCAGTGCCGTCCGCTGGTGTTGAGCGGACGGCACTTGCGAAGCGTCAAGTTAAATTTAACTATCGTACATCAACCCGGCTTCATGCCCGTAATCATATTAGACTGCTCACACTGCTATGCCATCAGCGGCGGAGTGCGATATGTATCGGCGGTGATCTTAGTTGGCCATGAAAGTGGTGATCGTACCCGCTGTGTTTGCCGTATTGCCCTGCACCGTGTTGTTCAGCCGCGACTGGAACGTTCCGGTTCCGGTCTGTTGGAACCCAGTCCCATTGGTCGTCGCCACTGAGTTTGAGACACGCATTGTCGAAGCGCCGGTGCCACCACCTACGCGGAACCCGACGGCTGTATTATTCGTTGCGACGCAGTTCTCGGCATTCAATACTGCGGTGTCCTCTGCCACGAATCCAGAGCCGTTATTCGCGGAGACAGTATTGCGCACCGTCACCCGCGAATTACCACTCGCAAAGAGACCGAAGCCACCAGCAGCTCCCGGACCGTTACGCTCCAACCGAGTGTTGTCAATCGTGGCTAATCCGGCATTGACTGCGATTCCGTCCAGGCCGCCGTTTCTGATGGTCGTGTCTTTGACGAACAAATCTCCACCGCCTTGGGAGATGATGCCTCCATCGTCAAAGCCGTTGATGATGCAATTTTCAACGTACAACGCAGTTCCGCCCGAAAAGTTGATTCCTGTCGATCCCGTGCCCTGCCCGATCAACGTCAGCCCTCGCAGTATCACTGCGTCGCCGCCCGTGACTGAGATTGATGTGCCTGCCGGAGTGGCAATCGTGGCGGCCACGCCCGACGGAACCGTGATCGTGATTGATTGGTTAATCGTCACTGTCGGACCATAGCCGGCCGTGTCGAGGATAATCACTTCCGCGCCAGCCGGTGCGCTATCCACCCCACGCTGGATTGAGCGGCACGGCGTCGGGCGCAGGCAGTTGTTGGCATCGCTGCCAGTGCCGGAAACGAAGCGCAGCACGCCTTGCGCCTCTGCTGACGAGGTGAAGGCGGTTGAGCAAACTAACAGTGCGAACGCACAACAGGCGCCGCGAAAAGTTGAACGAACCTTAGTCATTATGTGTCTTGTCTCCTTCTGAATGTGTGGTGCTGTACCCCTAAGCCGGGAAACGGCTTTTTTGAGTGTTTGCAGACCCGTGTTTATTGATTGATATTACCCTTCCCGGCTTAAGGGCACAGCACCGAAGGTGTTGCTACGTAAGGAAAACTTGCCACCTCTCGAGAGTGGCGCGAGCAAGATTGCGGGAGTGTACCGCACCCGTTACTGTTCTTCAATGTTTATCTCATTTGCTTAGTAGGCCTCAGTTACGAGCGGAAATCAGGTGGCCGGCACACCAAGCATCAACAGTTTACAGACTTTTCTCCGCTAATAACTGAGGGATTACTTTGCTTTGTCCTCAGCGAATTCCGCTTCCTCGCACATGCGGCAGTAAAGTTCGCGCACCTCTGCCGGAACTCCTGCCTTCATGAGTTGCAGGGTCGTCGTTCGATGATGACGCAAGCCGGCTGCCGCCGCCGCGCAGCCGCGCCCGATCAGATCATCCGAAGCAGGCATGTCAAGGAAGTTCAGTACCCGGCGTAGTTCTCTTTGTGGATTCGAGGAATAAGCGCCGTAATGCGTGATCAGGCGACTTTGCGGACAAGTAAATTCGAGGATGCGTCGATTGTAGATTTCCCATAGTTGAAGACCGATTCGGTATGATAAAGGTTTGCGGCGGCGTAGTTTCAGAAGATAATCGAGTTGGTCGTAGCGCTTCGTTAGAGCAAGGCCGAGCTGGCCCAAAGAAGAATTCTGGCGCGTTCGTGATGCGAAAGCAGCTCCGACTTTATTGACAACCTTCCACGCGGTGAAGCCGAGCGAGTGTGGCGTGAGCCTCTGCCGCAGCGACGAAAAAGGAGCGCGGAGTAAATCATAGACTCTCCACGGTGTGAGTCCGAGAGTGTACTGAGATGGTTTACGCCGATGCAGCGAAAGGATAACTTCCAAAGGATTGCGCAGGCAAATGATGATCTTCGTTTGGGGCACAATGCTCATCCAAAAAGGTAGCGTCAGACACGTACGCGGGTCCTTCCACCCCCACGGCTCATGGTCTCTTAATCCTTGCAGCAGAACCTCAACTCGTGCCCGGTAGCGGAGCATCTTTTGATCGAACTGCCAACCATCCGGGAGGCGTCGCGGATAGTCCCACGAACTGCCGAACTCGCCGAGGATTTCGTTGCTGATTGAGACAAAGTTTTTGTTTTCCCAGTAGCCTCCCGGATTGTCGCGCGAGGGCGCGACGAGAGCAGATTCTGCTCCTAAGCAGAGGCCACATGAATTGAGCATCTTGGCGACCATTGAGGTGCCGGAGCGATGCATACCTGTAATGCAAACAGGCATCCGCTTTTCCCTTTAAGTGATAGGACTGCAGCAGCTCGGGGTGACAAGCCGCGCTGTCATGACTAGATCGCAAAATTATACCCACATCTTGCGGCGACACCGCTCTCACATTCAATTATGCCGTCCGCGATTACTGGCTTACTGGCGGCTTCGACATCTCGGCGAATAGCCCGCCGACAGCAACGATAAATTTGAGGTAGCGTTAGCTCCGGGTTCGGTCATTGAAGAACAAGGTCTTTGGCCGCGCTCAGAACACCATTTGAATAACGATGGTAGCGAAATCCGGCCAGCTCTTTAAGTACTACCGGCCAGCGTTGCCATCTCCTCCTCATCGGAATGTTGGCGCGCAAAAGCATGTGCCTGGCTTTCGCCTGTAACAACGCAAGCTTCTCTCTGTGAAGTTCGGCCATGCCCAAGTCTTCCACTCTACGGCAAGCTGATGTGAACAAATCAACTTGAGTCAGATACGAGGCGGGCGCGGTCGCTTGGACGCTGGTCAGCTTTCCCTTCCAATGAGAACGCGTTGGGAAACCTACTTGTTGACTTGTATGTTGACGGTATTTAACTAAAGGCTGTTGGATGAATGCTAAATCAGACATGACAGCGATAATTGATGCGGTCCAGTTGTCATGCCCGAACCGGGCCGGGAAAGGCAAGATCGCCGTTTTATAAACAGCGCGGAAAGCCATCACCATGCCGTGAGAGAGAGACAGACATTTAAGTATCGCCTCAACAGACCTATCTCCTACAAAACGCTTTTGCCGGGCGCGGCTGAAGTTAATAGCTTGCCATAAGCTGTAGCCTAAAGGTTCTAGATTCTCATTCACCAACTCGGCATCTGAGAAAACAGCGCCGGCTCGCGGAGAAACTGAGAAAACGGCTTCAACTTGCGCGAGTTTATCTTCGCGCCAAACATCATCCTGATCGCAAAATGTGATGATGTCGCCTTCACACAAGTCAACGGCCTTTTCAAAATTCTTTGTCGAACCAAGGGTTCTTTCATTGAAATGAGAACGCACCCGAAACGGCGCATGGCGGGCAAATCTTTTGCTGATCTCAACTGTGCCGTCGTCGGATCGGTCATCACAGATGACCACCTCGTCCGGCAGGCGATGCTGAGCGGCGATGCTGTCGAGTTGCGCCGCCAGGTATCGAGCGCCGTTATAAGTACAAAGCGCGACAGAAATTTTGAATTTCGAGCTTGCCATAACAGGCCGCAATTGCCTCAAATCCGCTTGCCGGCCGGGTTCGTGCTACGCCAATCGACAGCGCTCAGGAAAATCTGTTGGCCGGTCATTGCTGACCCTGATTGTTTTTCTCTTGTTTGGATTGCAGTTCTGTATGAATCAATTGGCTCATCACCTCGACGCGCGCCTGCCAATCGCCGAGCGATGCCACCTCTCTCCGACGCGCGATGGCCGCAGCGTTGTTCGGTGATTGCAAGGCTTGCTCAATCGCGCGCAGAAAATCTTCCGGTTGATTGTCGGTTGTCAAAAGAACCTTGTGTCGCTCATTGAAATCTGACACTGCTGGCAGAGCCGTCGAGATCACCGGCTTACCGACCGCGAGATACTCGTTTATTTTCGTTGGGACGACCGTCTGCGTATACGGACTGTTGACATAAGGGACGATGCAGACATCGAAGCCGCGAATATAGCTCGCCAGTTTGCGATGTGGCTGCGCTCCCAGAAAATGCACGTTGGGTAGTTCGGCAAGTTTCCTGCCGCTCGCCGTATGTACTGATCCGACGTAGACCCACGACCAATCCGGGCGAGCGTGCGCCATCTCCGTCAACAAATCGAAATCAACGTGCCGGTGTAATCCACCAACATAGCCAATGACGGGCGACTTATCCGATTTTATGAGATCGTTTTGCTTCGCGCCCTGCGAAGCGCCGTGGGAGTTGTTCGCGGCGCCATTTCCGCCGGAGATAATTTCTTCAATTGGGAAAGCGTCGAGATTGACGCCGTACGGAATGATATGCACCTTACTATTCCACGGCTCACAGTGCGCAGCCAATCCAGCACACGTGGTGAATATCAAATCGCTCAATTGCATAAGCGATTGCTCCGCCTGTTTGAGTTGCTGTGTGTACGGCGTCAGCAGAGAAAAGTTGTCCACATAATAATAGACTACAAGGCTTTGCGGCGTGCGCAGTGAGTTGATCAATTCAAGCGCGGTATCGGTCGGCAGGTATGTCCACAACAACGGGTCGCGCATACCGAGGCTGCGCACCGTGCGCTCAATGAGCGGTAACAAATAGCGGCGGTTAAGCTGACGACGCAGATTCGATCCGAACGGAGGCAAGACGAGCGGCGAGCACACATTCAAATTGGGCGCCACCTGACGCACGCCGAGCGAGCGCCACGACTGCGTCCACCGCTTCAGACGTTGCGCGACCCGATCAACATCACGCAGTCCCGGCGAGCGGATGCCGGTATTTTCAATATAGAGCACGCGATTGCCCGCTTGCGCTAACCGCGTTGCTATCTCCTGCGGCCCCTGCCACAGGAAATCCCATTCAATGCTCGAAATGTAAACAATGTCACGACCAGTAATCATTATTAATTCAAGTGTTTGGATGTGACCTGCCACATATAGGCAGGCAGAATATCAGTGCAGCCCGCTCAAGTGTGACGACGGCCAGCATGACCCATTCGTCCACGCCACGCATCAAGATGACCTTCGACGCACGCGCGAGCAAAGCGCGTATGTCCCTGAAGGCTTCTGAGGCAAACTTTGGCCGGTAACTCAATCAATCCAGCATACAGGTGATAAAACAATTGATGGTACCAGAGGCCGTGCTTTTGTACCATATATAGGCGATTCCGCTGCATCAGATACCCTTCACGCGAGTCAAACTGATTTGACGCACCTCTGTGCCTGACAACTACCCGCGGGTCAACAAAGGCGCGTAAGTTCTTTTCACGAAGTTGAAATCCAATGTCGAACTCATCGAAGTACATGAACAACTTTTCGTCCATCAACACTTCCAATCTTATTGCTCGTGAGGTAAACAGAACAAACGCGCCATGCACATAAGGCACTTCCAGCGGCATGAATTTATTGGCGACAGACTGAGACAGCCACGACGCACGCGCCGTCCATTTTGAATATTTCGCAGTCGCGACCGCTGCCCGCCGTCGGCGCGGTTCATTGTTCAAACTAACTTCGATACCCCCAACCACTCCCGCCGTGTCGCAGTGGAATTTAGCTGTCTCTACGAGATGCGCGACAGCATGCTCGTCGACTTCAATGTCGTGATTGCAGAGAATGATATAGTCGTATCCTTCAGCCACCCCCTGCCGGAGTACGCGATTGTTTCCACCCGTATAACCTAAGTTCTCCGTGAACACCTTGATATCCAGATCGGGAAACTCGCGCGCAATATGTTTCAAAGAATCGTCCGTTGAAGCATTGTCCACCAACTGCAAATGATAGTTGGGATACGTTTGTTGCTGAAGGCTCCGCAGCGTGTCGGCGGTGTTCTGCGCAGAATTGTAACTTAAGACTGAAACCAGCACTCGCGGCAGCGCTCTTAAATTAGATTGTTTTTCAGCTTCAGGTTGGAGGATCATGCCGATAGCGAAACTTTAGCCGTAATCTGCGGAATTGTCGACGCTTGAGCTTGTGACTTTCAACTTTGGACGGAACCTTCTGCCCCTTCATTGCTGATGAATAGCACGATTTCTTTTCAGTCAAGCAAATTTTGAGATGCGTAATTTTCAGATCGACAAACGAAACCTGAACGGAACAGCGCGCGAATTCTAAGTTGTAAATGCAACAATGCAAGGACCTTCTCTGCTGACAAGGTTCACAGCTGGGATGATATAACGATGCCACTTGACGGCGGGTAAACAAGCATCGATGAGGGATGAAATGCAATGCCCGGCTTTCATTCTATCTCTCATGGTGTTTTGTTTCTCGTTGCTTGAATACCATTCGCGGGCGGCGGCTCAGTTCTATAGACCTCAAGAAAAAGGGTCTTTGAAAATCTGAAAAAACGGCGGCGGCGCTTGACGCGCGGCCAGCATCTGGAAATGCTCTTCCTGTTTTGTAGTTCCCTCTTCCACACACCAAAGGAGCCTCCAGATGCTCTCGCTTTCGTCTTACCATAACCACTTCCCAGCGCCAAGCGCTCGACCTCAAACTGAAGACCGCGCACCAACTCGGTGATCTGCGTCTCGCCAAATTTATTCTGACGATCTGCGCCGTCGTCCACTATCAGGAGACTGCGCAGGCAGCGGTTGTCCTCCACCTGTCGGTCGCCCAAGTCGCAGGTTATGTCCACCAGTTCCTCGGCTCCGGCGTGCGTGGCGTGGCCTTCAAACAGCCCGCCGGTCGCCGTCCGAAGCTGACCCCGGCGCAGCAACAGGAACTGTGTCGCCTGATCGAAGCTGGGCCCGAAGCCTGTGGCTTCAGTGGGGCATGTGGGCGCTCACCCATGATCCAGCACGTAATCAAAGATCGTTGCGGCATCCTCTCCAATGTCTTCTACATCGCGCAGTTACTCAAGAATCTCGGCTTCAGTTATCAACAAGCCAAGTTTGTCTCGGACCATCTCGATGAAATCGCGCGCCGCCGGTGGCGTCATCACATATGGCCGCAGATTCTGCAAGTGGCGCGTGAACGCAAAGCGCTGCTGCTGTTCGGTGACGAAGCAAGCTTTCCACAGTGGGGGACACTCACTGACACCTGGGCACGGCATGGACAGCCACCCGTGGTCAAGACTTCCGGCAAGCGCAAAGGATATAAAGTCTTCGGGCTGATGGATTATTTCACCGGACGCTTCTTTCATCAGGGACTGGAAGGCCGCTTCACCTCGGCGTCAGAC
>JACDEG010000158.1 GCA_013816505.1 Pyrinomonadaceae bacterium
GTCTACGGGCGCACGCGGCGCGCGCTGGCGCGCTACGGCGGCGTGGCGGGTGACGCGCCGGGTGCCGAACTCGCGGCGCGCGTCGCGCAACGCTCCGGCAGAAACGCGGGCGAGATGGAATCTTTACTGCGCGCATGTGAAGATGTGATTGCCGGCGCGCCCGTCAAAGACCGCGAGGCGCTCGCGCTCGTCGCGCGTTTGCGCGAGTTGGAGCGCGAACTCGGAATCCGCATGCGCGCACGCGAAGTGCGCCAGTTCAGCGGACGGTAACGCCGGAATGCCGATTAATGAATCTCCGCTCTCAGACTTCTCGCTTGAAAGGAACGGCGCGTTTCGATTTTGGATTCCTCAGACTCGCTTTACCGTTTGGCTTCGCCCCGCCTCGACAATCTAGAATCAAAACCGCGAATCAAAAATGTTGCAGAACGTCTCCTCAACCGTCGAACACATTTCGACGGAACTGCGCAAGGTGATCGTCGGCCAGGACGCAGTGATCGAACAAGTCTTAGTCGCGCTCTTCGCCGAAGGGCACGCGCTGATTGAGGGCGTGCCGGGCACCGCGAAGACGCTGCTTGTCAAGACGCTGGCGCGCATCATCGGCGCCGACTTCGGTCGCATCCAGTTCACGCCCGACCTGATGCCGTCAGACATCACCGGCACCAATGTCTTCAACGTCGCGACTTCGGCCTTCTCCTTGCGGCGCGGCGCGATCTTCACCGACATCCTGCTCGCCGACGAAGTTAACCGCACGCCGCCGAAGACGCAGGCCGCGCTTTTGGAAGCGATGGAGGAGCGGCAGGTGACGATTGACGGCGAGATGCATCAACTGTCGCCACTCTTTACCGTGCTCGCCACCGAAAACCCTATCGAGTACGAGGGCACGTATCCGCTTCCCGAAGCGCAGCTCGACCGCTTTCTGTTGAAGATTGAGATGGGCTATCCGTCGGTGGACGAAGAACGACAGGTCGTCGCCAACTGGGATGAAGGCTTCAACGCGCGCCGCCTGGATATCATCGACATTCACCCGCTACCCGCGCCCGACGCCATCTCGCAGTGCCGCGCTGAAATCCGCCGCACGCGGGTCGAGGCGGGCGTCCAAAATTATCTCGTCGAGGTCGTGCGCCGCACGCGCGAACACCCATCAGTCGCCTACGGCGCGAGTCCCCGCGCGTCGGTCGCGCTCTTACTGTGCGGCAAAGCGCTCGCCGCGATGCGTAGCCGCCAGTTCGCGACGCCCGACGACGTGCGTGACATCGCGCGCCCGGCGCTGCGCCACCGTCTGCGTCTGCGCGCCGAAGCGGAACTCGACGGTGCCACGCCCGACAGCGTCATCAACGACATCCTGCAAGCCGTATCGGTGCCGAGGTGACCGCACCACGGGAACAGTTTTCAGTTTTGAGTTTTAAGCTGAAAACCGAAAACTCAAAACTGAAAACTGTTTGCGTTTGCCTTACTACTTCCAAGGGTGGGACATGCGATGAGAAAAAGTTCGTTACTGCGCTTTGCCGCGCTTCTGTTACTGCTCGTGACGCGCGCGGAGATGCTTCAGGCGCAAGGCGGCATCGGATCGGGCGAGCCCCCCGATCAACGTGCGGTGCGCGATAGTTTCGCCGCTTACAAAGCGGCACTAATGCGCGAGGACGGGCGCGCCGCGGCGCCACTCGTCACCGAAGGCACGGTGCGCTATTACGGGCGGATGCGCGATCTGGCGTTGAAGGGTCAGGAAGCCGAAGTGAAGCAACTGTCGGCAATGAATAAGTTCATCGTGCTGCGAATGCGTCACCAGGTCGGGCTTGAATCTTTGCGCAACATGAGTGACGAAGACATGTTCGTGTACGGCATCGACAAAGGGTGGACCGGCAAAGAAAGCGTCGCGCAGGCCGCGCTCGGAAAGATCGACGTCACCGGAGATGTGGCGCGTTCGGAGGTGATCGAGGGCGGGAAGCTGATCGCGCCGAAGTTCACCTTTCGCAAGGAAGGAGAGCGATGGAAGATCGACCTCACCGCCAACTTCCCGACTGCCGAGTTGATGCTCAAAGGCATGATGAAGGAGTGGAAGATGGAAGAGGACGCTTTCATCTTTGAAACGCTGGAGATTCTCTCCGGCAAGAAAGTGATGCCGGCCGTTTGGCAGCCGCTGATTAAGTGACGGCGATTCAAGGGGCGGCGAGCGATCAGGTCATCGCGTGCCCGCCGCCGATGTCACGCGACCGTAGCCGCCGTTCGCCGTCGCTCCTTCTCATATCACTCGAAACAGGAACACCGCGCCACGGGAACAGTTTTCAGTTTTGAGTTCTCAGTCTTCAGCTCAAAACTTAAAACTTAAAACTATCCTCCGATGAACTTCATCTTCACAAAACTCTTCTACGCGCTGTTGACGCTTGGCTTTGTGCCGCTGTCTTTGTCGTGGGGGCGGCCCGGCCTGCGCTGGGCGGCGATTGCTTACGACGTAGCGTTGCTGGTCGCCGCGTGGGTCGATGCGCGTACCAGCCGGCTGCCCGAAGGCGTCAAGATCGAGCGCGAGGTCGTCGGGCGGTTCCACCTCGGCGCGGAGACGGAGGTGCGCATTCACGTCGCCAACCATTCGACGCGCTCTCTGCGCGTCAGGGTCAAGGACGAGCACCCGCCGGAGATGTCCCTCGCCGGCGGGCGCGAGGCTTTTCTGCGCGTCGCGTCGCGGACGACCGCGACGATGATCTACGGATTGACGCCGCCCAAGCGCGGGCGGTTCACGTTCGGGCACGTCGCCGTGCGTTACGTGTCGCGAGTCGGGCTGGTGTGGTGCGCGGCGAGGGTTGGCGCGACGGAATCAGTGAAGGTCTATCCGAACATCCGGCGCGCGCGCGAGGCTGAGTTGAAGGCGCTCGGCGAACGCTCGCTGGTCGCGGCGCAGCGACGCGCGTCGTGGCGTGGCGAGGGGCGCGATTTCGAATCGTTGCGCGAGTACGTGCCCGGCGACGAATTGCGCCATGTGTCATGGAGCGCGACGGCGCGGCGCGGCAAGATGACGACGCGGCAGTATCAGATCGAGCGCGACCAGACGGTGATCATCGCACTCGACGCCGGACGTTTGATGACGGCGCGCTTCGGGGGCGAGACGAAGTTCGATTTGGCGATTCACGCGGCGCTCGCGTTGATGAGCGCGGCGGCGCGTGGCGGCGACCACGCCGGGCTGATGGCCTTCGGGCGGCGCGTCAGTGCCTACGTCCCGCCCGGCAGGGGAAGAGAGCAGACCGACGCGGTGCTCGAAGCGCTCTACGCGATTGAGCCGGAGATGATCGAGCCGTCGTACACGCGGGCATTTGAATTCATCGCCGCCAACTGCAAGCGCCGCGCTCTCGTCGTCGTCTTGACCGACCTCGTCGACGAGCAAGGCTCGCGCGAACTCCTCGCGTCGCTTAAGCTGCTGCGCCCGCGCCACCTGCCGCTCGTCGCCACCATCGGTGACCGCGATTTGCGCGCCGCCGTGCGCGACACTCCCGAAAGCGTCCGCGATTTATTCACACAGTCAGTCGCGGAAGAGATTATGCATCAACGCGAAGCGGCGCTGCGCCTGGTCGAAGCACAGGGCGGACTCGCGCTCGACGTGACAGCCGCCGCGCTCACGCCCGCACTGCTCGAAACATACATGCGCGTTAAAGAGCGCGGGTTGCTTTGATGGAGTTGGGGCGGACGAAGACAGTGACAGGTAAACGGTGACAGGTGACAGGACAATGCTCTCGGGATTGCGGATTAGAAAACCAGGTCGCGATGCTTATGTGTGCTGCTTCCATTCCGCATTCCGCAATCTGCAATCCGCAATTGTCTTGTCACCCGTCACTTTTGAGTAAGTACCTGAGCAACAGTAAAGCGATGTCAAGATAAACTAACCCCCGTCATCACTGGTTGTTACTTTTGCCTTTTACCTTTTTACTTTTTCCTTCCTACTACGGTCGCCGCGCCTCTTCCGCCACCGATTGAAAATCGCGCCGCACTGCGGAAGCTTCGGCGCCGAGCGATGTCTCGAACTCCCGCCGGACTTTGGCGACGGTTTCTAATCCGGCGACGGCCTCCGGCTTCCCTTTCAGAATGTCTTCCGCCTTTAGAAAGCAGGCCAGCACCAAACGACCGGGCGAATTATTGCGGCGCAAGAATTGTCCGTAGTTGAACCAGTCCGCGCCTTCAGCCCGCGCGTCACCCGCAGAGGCATCAAGCGCGAGCGCACGCCGATAAAATTGCCGCGCGCGGTCAGTCTGGCCGTGCGCCGCATAGACATCCGCCGCGTTGACGAGGGCGAAGCTCAGGTGCGCCTTCTCGCCGGACTTTTCCGCCACTTCGATAATTTGTTCATAGAGCGCGAGCGCCCGCTCCGTGTTGTTCGTGCGCGCATATGCTCCGGCCAGTTTGAGCGTCGCGGAGGTGGCCGTTCCAGGGTCGAGCGATTCGGGTCCCTGCCCTGCGGCGAGCAATGCGAGGCCCTGTTCATAGTGTGGAATCGCCTCTTTCATTTGGCCCCGGCGGTAGAGCGCTTCGGCAAGGTAGAGGCGCGCGGTGATGCGGGTCGGGTCGGTCTCGATGGCTCGTCGCCAACTATCGACCGCCGCCGATTCATCTCCAAACTGAGCGGCCAGCAGGCCGTGGTTAACGAGCGCGTTCGCGTTCGGCGAAACGTGCGCGAGCATCTGTTGATACTGCGCATAGGCTTGATCGTAACGCTTGTTTTGCAGCAGCAATTCGGCCAGCGCGTTCCGCGGCTCGAAGTAGTATGGATTGATTGCGACCGCGCGTTCGAGCGATGCGATTTTTCGTTCCGTCTCGCCATTCCGACCGAGCGCGTTGGCGATTCGCACTTGAAGAATCGCGTCGTTTGGGTTGATCGCCGCGGCCCGCGCCAAATTTTCCGGTCGGCTGCCGTCAATTCCGAGATAGAACCGCGCCTGGTCGAGCAACGCGACGACGAGCAGCACGACGACGAACGAGACGCGCAGCCTCGCGGCCCCCGCGCTCGGCCCCGTTAACCACTGCGCCCACCGCGTCAGTCTGCCAAGCGGCGCGCCCGTTTCGTTCGTCGCATGCGCGGGAACAGACGACGACCCTCCGCGCGCACCGATCAGCAACGCGGCGATGCGCCCGTCGCGGAGTTTCCAGATAGCGCCGTCGAGCATGAAGTGATGAATGTTGATGACCGCGGTGAAGATCAGAAAGCTGGCGGCGTAGTCGTAACGGAGGACGTAACTGATCAGCCACGGTCCCGGCACGAACAGCACGATGCCACCGATGACGAGCGTGCCGAAGTAAACCCACGGACTCCACGACGCGGCTCCGTTACCCTGTTGCTGCGCCTCGCGCCGCGCGTAGTAACTCGTGATCCACATGTACTGCGCCGCGTGCATGATCGCCAAGACACCTGTGCTGTAGCGCGTCTGCGGCAGTTGCGCGCCGTAAATCACCGTCAACATCGCCGGCAGCACAAACCATAGAAACTGCGTGCTCAAGAGTACGAGCGGCGCAAGTATCTGACGCCATCCGACCTGCCGACTCAACCTGAACAGCGCCCAACCGCCCGCGACCACGAAGACGTAGAACAGCACCACCTGCACGCCGCGCGAAAAGAGAGGCGGAAGGCCGAGCGACAGCACCAGCCGGTCGTCGGACGCGCCCGTGTGAAAGCCGAGGAACAGCAATAGATATGACGCGACGAACGCCGCATACAACGCGTGTCGCTCCGCGCGGCCCGGAGTGGCCCCGCTGCGCCGCGCGAACATCATCGCCAGACCGAAGTTCTGCCCCGTGTAGTGCCACGGACTCCACGTCACGTAGAGCGTAAAAATCCACGGCAGCGTCCGCGGCGACAGGTGGGCGAGGATCATCGTCAGTAAGGTCAGCGCCGTCAGGTGAACAGTGAAGATGCGATACTTCGTGAAGTCGTCGCGCGTGCTGTAGGCGCGATGCAGCGTCGCCATGTAATGCGGGTAGTTGAACGCCAGCGCCAGCGCGTAGAAGGCGATTGACAAGCCGACCGTGCTCGTCGTCCCCAGCCAATAAGCCGCGAGCAGCAACGGCCCCGACCACGCGCCGCACCCGACGACGAGATCGACGACGGGCCGATGAAGCCACGGACTCGCGCCACCGGACGGAGATTGATTCGTTGGTGTCTGAACGTGCGACGTTGATTTTTTAGACATGCGGAAAAGCGGAAAGTTTTAGCTGAGCGTGTGAGGAGTTGTTTGATTCTGGCGGGGCGTGGTGTGCCTCCACCGAGGCGGGTCAACCGACACCGGAGTATATTACAATTTCCGTCGGACGGTCTAATTGCAAGTTGGGTTGCTTCGCGAAGACTCCGTGCCAGGGCGAGACCGTGGTGCGGTACACCGTCTCAGCAGTCACGCAATGACAACTTCAGGAGACACATCGCCTATGAAACGCATTTACATTGCCGCGCTCGTTGTGTGCGCCTTGATCTGGGGAGGCTGTGGCAGCGCGGCTCAGCCCTCTGGGTACAACGGGGTTGCAGCCGGTGACGACCGTCGGATCGGACGCGCGTTCAAGACCAGGACGAGCAATGTACAGGTCGAAGGCGAAGGCGTGGTCACGCGCATACTGACGGACGACCTCGCCGGAGGTCGGCACCAGCGATTCATCGTTCGCCTCGCATCAGGTCAGACGCTCCTGATCGCTCACAACATAGACATCGCACCGCGGGTTGCCAAGCTACGCAAGGGTAATAGCGTACGTTTCAATGGCGAATACGTGTGGAACAAAGAGGGTGGGGTGGTTCACTGGACGCACCACGACCCGGAAGGGCGGCATGTTGCAGGTTGGCTCAAACACAACGGGCGGATCTACCAGTAGCTACCGGCGCGTGTTCCCCTGTGGAACGCAACCCAACTATCGCATGTAGCGGACGCTCAATTAGCGTTCTTCTCATGCAAGACTTATCGCTGCCATAGGTGCGTGTGCGCCGCTGATGCCGGGCGTTCGACAGCTTCCAACTCCTTGAGTTGCATCTTGATAAGAGACTTTATTTTGACTCCGACTGATTGCGCGTTACCATATTGCTATGTCAGAAATTCTTTTAACTCTGCCTGATGATCTAGCTCGTGAAGCCGATGCTAACGGATTGCTGAAGTCTGAATTTATCGCTTCGTTATTGCGAACGGAGATTCGCCGTCGCAGAGCAAATAAAATGTTCGCGGCGGCAGACCGTTTAGCCAATTTGGATGTACCGATAACTGACGCGGAAATCGAAGCTGAAATCGCGGCGTCTCGTTGGGAGCGTCGTCCAAAATGACGCGAACCGTTCGGCGGTCTCCGCCCATGTCAACTTGGTCGTTCGGTGCTTACGAGCTGTTGACGAAAACATTGACGAAGTTAGCAGTGCTATAGGTTTTAAGAAAAAAATTCAGCCACGAACGATACGCGAATCGCACGAATTAACCCATTGTCAGCACTCACGCAGAGCAACGAGAGTAATGATTCTGTGACGTACCTTCCCGATCAAATATTCTATTTGTGTAATTCGTGACTCATCCTTTTCTTGAAGTCTACAGGATTGCGAAAGGATAGATTTGTGAACCTGCGAACTCTTAGTGCAACAATCATACTTCTGTTTGCCGCATCATCTTTGTCTGGCTTCCAGGTTGACCGGAAGCCAGCCGGAGCTAAAGCCACAGATCGATCCCCAAGCGCGGTGGCCGATTGGCCGGCTTACGGAGGTGATGCCGGAGGCTCGCGCTACTCGCCGCTGGCTCAGATCAATCGGGGTAATGTGAAGGAACTCAAAGTCGCATGGACATACCGCACAGGTGACATCAACATCAAAGGTCGCGCCGCAAGCAAAGCGGCTTTTGAAGCGACGCCTATTCTGGTTGATGGGACGCTCTACCTCAGCACACCTTTTAGCCGCGTCATCGCGCTCGATCCTGAAACGGGCAATGAGCGATGGGTTTATGATCCTAAAGTAGATTTGTCCATCAACTATTCTGAAGTCACCTCGCGCGGCGTTTCAACCTGGCTCGATGAAAAGCTCAAACCCGGCTCCGCTTGCCGTCGCCGTATCTTTATCGCCACGCTGGATGCTCGTTTGATAGCCCTCGATGCTGCTACCGGAACGATGTGCAAAGACTTCGGGCAAGATGGTCAAGCGGATTTGACTCGCGACGTGAGGCTGGTTGAAGTGGGGCAGTATCAAGTGACTTCTCCGCCGGCGGTGATCGGCGACTTGATCGTCGTCGGGTCTTCGATGGGCGATAATCGCGGCGTTGAAGTAGAGCGCGGAGTTGTTCGCGCATACGACGCACGCACCGGCAAGTTGCGTTGGAATTGGGACCCGATTCCGCAACAAGCCACGGACCCTGCGCGAAAGACATGGGATGGAGCGAGCGCGAATCGCACCGGCGCGGCTAATGCCTGGTCGATCATTTCAGCAGACCTTGAGCGTGGCTTGATCTTCGTTCCAACCAGCAGTCCCAGCCCTGATTTCTACGGCGGGGAGCGAAAGGGCGACAATCTCTACGCCAACTCAGTGGTCGCATTGCGCGCTTCGACAGGCAAAGTCGTCTGGCACTTTCAAGTGGTGCATCACGACTTGTGGGACTACGACGTTGCCGCACAGCCGATGCTAATTAACCTCAGACGTAACCGGCAAAACATCCCTGCGGTCATCGTGGGAACGAAGATGGGGCACATTTTCGTGCTTCATCGTGAGACAGGCAAACCGCTTTTCCCAATCGAAGAGCGGACCGTGCCGCGCAGCACAGTTCCAGGAGAAGAAGCATCGCCTACTCAACCGTTCCCAACACTCCCACGGCCGATTGTCCCGAGCAAGCTTACGCCTGAAGATGCCTGGGGGATGACACCTGCCGACCTTGATTGGTGCCGCGAGAGAATCAAATCGCTGCGCTCGGAAGGCATCTTCACGCCGCCCAACTTTGAAGGCATGATTATGTTCCCCGGCAATGTGGGCGGTGTGAACTGGGGCGGGATGGCTTACGATGCAAAAGGCAATCTTCTCATTACAGCTACGAATCGCCTGGCAACTGTTGTTAAATTGATGCCGCGTGAAGCATTCGACAAGCTGAAAACATCCGGTGAAGGAGTCAGACTGCAAGGCGAGTACGGACGAATGACGGACAAACTCCTGGCGTACCGTGAGCCGTTGCTTGCTCCAGGTGGCGCGCCTTGCAATCCGCCACCTTGGGGAGCATTGACAGCAATCGATCTTTCAACAGGCGAAGTGAAGTGGGACGTTCCGCTCGGAACAATCCCCCAGCTCTCGATGATCCCGAAGGCTTCGGAGTGGGGTTCAATCAACCTCGGAGGTGGGATCGTCACCGCAGGAGGCCTCGTCTTCATCGGCGCGACGATGGACACCTATTTACGGGCCTTTGATACTGAGACTGGAAAAGAAGTATGGAAAGGAGAGTTACCCGCCAGCGCCCAAGCAACGCCGATGACTTATCGTCTGCGTGAAAGCGGCAAACAATTTGTCGTGATTGCCGCTGGAGGGCACGGCAAGCTAAGAACCAAGATGGGCGACCACGTAGTTGCCTATGCGCTACCTTGAGGAACGTATGACACATCTTATGGAGCCGAGTGGTGGGCGCAGCATCGATGTTTGTTTTTAAGAATCGACTTTGATTTAACATGAGAGACACGGAGGTCACAGGAGAGAGCGCAGAGGAAAACATTCAACCCTCTATCTTCTCTTTCGACCACATCAATTTTTACAAAGGAGTTAATTGAACATGGCTCGTGATGTTTTTATTTTAGGCGGCAAGCGCACGCCGATGGCTAGCTACGTCGGCGCGCTGAAGGATGTGAAGGCGATTGATTTGGCGGCGGCGGCGGCGCGTGGTGCGCTCGCGGCGACCGGCGTCGCGGCTGAGGAGATTGACCACACGATCATCGGTAACGCTTTGCAGACTTCGGGCGACGCGATCTACGGCGCGCGTCACGTCGCGTTGAAGGCGGGCGTTCCCGCCGACCGTCCAGCACTGACTGTCAACCGTCTGTGCGGCAGCGGCATTCAATCAATCGTCTCCGGCGCGCAGATGATCCAACTCGGCGAGGCCGTGACGGCGCTCGTCGGCGGAATGGAGTCGATGTCGCAAGCACCGCACGTCATCTACGGCGCGCGCTCCGGTTTCGCGCTCGGCCAGGGCAAACTGGAAGACAGTTTGATGGTCGCCCTGCTCGACACCTACTGCAACACGACGATGGCGGGGACGGCGGAGAACCTGGCGCGCCGCTACGAAATTACGCGCGAGGAGCAGGATAAGTACGCGCTGCGTTCACAACAGGAGGCCGCGCGCGCGCAAAACTCCGGCGTCTTCGCCGAAGAGATTACGCCGGTCGAGGTGAAAACTCGCAAAGGGGTCAACCTCGTCGAGCGTGACGACCATCTGCGCCCTGAGACGACGCTTGAAATCTTAGCGAAGCTGCCGACGGCGTTTAGCAAGGATGGGTTCGTCACTGCCGGCAACGCTTCGGGGATCGTCGACGGCGCGGCGGCGCTCGTCATCGCAGGCGAAGATTACGTCGCGCGGAGCGGCGCGAAGCCGTTAGGCAGCATCGTCAGTTGGGCGTATGCCGGCGTCGAGCCGGACATCATGGGCATCGGCCCCGTCCCGGCGGTGCGCAAAGTTCTGGAGCGGGCGAACCTGAAGCTCGAAGAGATCGATCTGGTCGAAGTCAACGAAGCGTTCGCGGCGCAGTACCTCGCGGTCGAGAAAGAGTTAGGGCTTGACCGTGCGCGCACCAACGTCAACGGCGGCGCGATTGCGCTCGGCCACCCGCTCGGCGCTTCGGGCACGCGACTCGTGTTAACGATGCTGTTGGAATTACAGCGGCGCGGCGGGCGCTACGGTTTGGCGACCGCGTGCATCGGCGGCGGCCAGGGCATTGCGATCATCTGCGAGCGCATATAAGGAGCGGGCGCGGCGACACATTGGCGTGCGGGGTCTCCGTAATTTTTCGGGCAAATGTAATTTCGCGTTAACTTTTACTCAGCACACTGGCGATAAGTCACGCTTTTGCTTGACCAATATGACTGGCCCGCCGCCTTGACACCGCTACGGTAGTCGGATAAAAGCGTCGCCGAATCTGTCACCCGAAGCGTCTTCACTGAATGGTCAAGACGCGAACCCCGTACCAACCACGAAAGGATCAGCTTGTGTTTTCATCGCCTCTTCACAGACGACGCGCTACTTCCGCGCGCCGTCAAATGGTGGCTGTCTTAGCTGTCGCATGCTTAACGCTGCAACCGGTTTCTTCTCTGATTCAATCCGCCTTTGCCGACACCGGTACGGGCAGCGTCAGCATCAACGCGGCTGGCGTCCCGGTCGTCGAAAACTTCGACACGCTGGCAAATACCGGCACGGCGAACACGGCGTTGCCGGTCGGGTGGTATCTGACTGAAACGGGTGGCGGCGCGCGCGACAACGAGCAGTACGCCGCCGACGACGGCGCTGGCAGCACCGGCGACACGATCAGCTACGGCGCGACCGGTGCGCCCGAGCGCGCGTTCGGCGGACTCCAGAGCGGGACATTAATTCCCATCTTCGGCGCGAAGTTTACGAACAACACGGGCGGCCCCATCACGTCGCTGAGCGTCACGTACACCGGCTAAGAGTGG
>JACDEG010000614.1 GCA_013816505.1 Pyrinomonadaceae bacterium
GACCGAGCAGCACGCGCGGCGGGCGTGGTGCGGGACGTACATGTGAAGATCGACACCGGGATGGGGCGGCTCGGCGTGCGGTGCGACGCGGCGCGAGAGTTCGCCGCACGGCTCGCCGACTTGAAGAACATCCGTGTCGACGGTGTGATGACACATTTCGCCGCCGCCGACGAGCCGGATAAAAATCAGTTCACTGAAGAGCAGATCAAGCATTTCGGTGAAGCACTTGAAATGTTCCGCGCGTGCGGGCATCGACCGACGTTGACGGACCTGGCGAACTCAGCGGGAATCGTGGCGCACCCCGGAGGGTGGGGCAACTTGGTCAGGCCGGGCGGCGTGCTCTACGGTTTGTGGCGCGACATCCTGCCGCCGCTCGACGATCTGCCGGCCTTTCGCCCGGTGATGTCACTGCACACGCGAATCACTTTGCTGAAGCGAGTTCCGCAGGGCGAGACGCTCGGCTACGGGCGGACGTTTCGAGCGGAGCGCGAGACGCTGGTGGCGACGCTTCCAATCGGCTATCACGACGGGTATCTGCGTGCTCTGTCAAACCGTGGGCGCGTGATCGTGCGAGGGGCTGTGGCGCCAATCGTCGGGCGCGTGTCGATGGACTTGACGCTGGCTGATGTCACGGACGTGCCGGGCGTCGTCGTCGGCGAGCGCGTGACGCTGTTCGGCGAGCAGGGCGGTCGCGCCATCACGGTCGAAGATGTTGCGCAGACGGCGTGTACTCTTTCGTATGAAGTGACGTGCGGCATCAGCGACCGCGTGCCACGCATTTACACGCCAGGGGAGTTGAGCGACCGCGCTTGAAGGAATGCGCGCCGGGAGGTGAGTTGAGCGTCCATCTCTTGCCGAAAGGCGGAGGCGCTTCGATTCATCTCACACACCGGCGCGTTTTCGTCGAGGGGGGTGAGGGCTTATTGCAGGACGAAGTTGTAAGTCATCAGCCCCGACACTTTGACCGGCTGTTTGCCGAGCATCGTCGGTGAAAAGCGCGCTTCGTAAGCTGCCCGCACGGCGGCGAGTCGGAGCATCTGCGGGCCGTTCGTCGCGTGCGCGGAGACGACGCGCCCGGTCTCGTCAACCAGAATCTGCACGGTGACGACGCCCGATACGCGCGTGATTTTGGCGATCTGCGGATAGGGCGGAATCGGTTTACTAATCGCGCGTCCGTTGAGAAGTGTGCTGACGTTGATGACCTTCGATGGCTTTGACGCCGCGGTGGGTTGAATCGTCGGCACCTGGCGAGGCGGCGGAGGAGCTTCGTTGGTGAGATCGATGAGCGCCGCGCCGTCCGGTGAGCCGGCGCCATGCGAATTGAAAGACCCAGTCGGAGCACCGGATATTTGGGGATCAAAGTTGCGGTTGGAAATGACGACGAGCGTCCGGCTGTTCACTTCCGGCACGTCATGGCTCGCCACTTCGCCTGACCTGACAACCGGGGTGTTGATCGAGATAGCAGTTCTTTCAGTGACTGCATTGACGCTCGACCGGTTAATGGCCGGCCTCGGCTCCTGACGTGGCGCCGGCGCTTCGACCCGCGCCGATGGTGGCGTGAATCTCATGATTGCCAGCACCTCTAACTGTTCCTCTTCGAGACGCGCGTCGTAGGCGTAGATGCTACCGACGCCGGCGGCGGCCAACAGCAACGTGTAGAAGATGAACGTGGCGAGAAAAAACGAACCTTTGCGCTTTAGGTCGTGCGCGCGCGAACCCGACTCAATCAAGTTTCCGAACATGTGTGCGATCCTCCGTGTGCCGGTGCCGACGGGTCGGGGAATCACGTGCAATCGATTCTTTAGACCCCGCGGCGCGGCGACTTGTTCCCGCAATGCGTCCGAGTTTTAGAATTGATGACAAAATCAATTCACCGCAGAGGACGCCGAGGACGCAGAGTATATCCAGATGGTCACCTGATTGATGATGCTGTCTTAGATTTCTCCGCGCCCTCTCGCGTCCTGTGCGGTTAAATGCGGGGAAACCATTTAATTCGTAATCCTTAAAATTCGCAGAACTATGATTACCGCCCGCAAGAGTGCGTGGTTCGAGCGTGTCTTCGCCGTCTACAACCGCAACTTAATCGCACGCCGGTTCGAGGGGTTGCGTGTCGCCGGACTCGATCATCTGCGGGAGTGGTCGCGTGGTGCGCCGCTGGTGCTCTATGCCAACCATTCGAGTTGGTGGGATGGGTTGGTTGCGTTTCAGATCGGGTATGTATGCCGGCTCGAACAGTACGCGATGATGGAGGAGCGGCAACTGCGCGCGTACCCATTATTTCGGCGACTCGGGGCCTTCTCGGTGGTGCGCGAACGTCCACTTCAGGCGGCGCGGAGCATCGTGTATGCCAGCGACCTGTTGCGCGACATGGCACGCGCGTTGTGGATTTTCCCACAGGGCGTAACGCAGCCGAACAACGCGCGACCATTGAAGCTCTACAGCGGCGCCGCCAATGTCATCGCGCGACTGCCGAAGGCTTACGCCGCGCCGGTCGCGATGCGCTATGTATTCCTTAACGACTTCCGCCCCGAAGCACTGGCGCGGATCGGGCGGCCCGAACTCTTCACCGCTGTGACGCGCGCCGAGGTGAAAAATCTGACCGCGACCTTCACCGCAAATCTTGTGTCCACGCTTGATGAATTAAGAGTCGACACGCAGTCAGCTAACTTCGCGGAGTACGAAGAGATCGTCGCGCCGCACCGCCGCCAAAGAAAAGATTAGCCGGCGGAAAAGAATCGTGATGAACGAATCATCGCCTAACGGACGCGAGTGGAAAAGCGTGCGCACGCGGAGCGGTTGAAGAAGCGTTTGGAAAATCAAACGGCGCGATTCGCCATCAAGGGCGAAACTGCTACCATGTTGACGAGAAAATACAGATCACGTTCGCGCGCCGGATGATTGCCGAGACTCTCTGTTGGAACTTTTTCATGTGACTCTTTTGATGAGACTGTCGGCGACGTGGCCGTTGAGGGGTGAATAGAAAAGCCAGTGGCGAAAGTAACGGGAACAATTTACGTCTGTCAAAAGTGCGGTCACCAAGCGCGCAAGTGGCTGGGCAAGTGCCCGGACTGTGGCGAATGGAATTCATTTGTCGAGGAACGCGCACGCACCACACCGACGAAATCCGGCATGGCGGCTTCGCGAGGCGGCTTCGCGGCGCGGCAGGCGCAGCCCATCGCGTATCGCGAGATTGAATCGCAGGACGACGTGCGGTTCTCGTCGGGCGTCACCGAATTTGACCGTGTGCTCGGTGGCGGGATCGTCCCCGGCAGCCTCGTGTTAATCGGTGGCGATCCGGGTATCGGCAAATCGACTCTGCTGTTGCAGGTCGCCGATAAGATGAGTGCGGGCAGGGCGCGCGTGCTGTACATGTCCGGCGAAGAGTCTGAGCGGCAGATCAAGATGCGCGGTGAGCGGCTCGGCATCGAGGCGGAGAACCTCTACTTGCTGCCGGAGACGAATCTCGAAAGTATCTTCGACGAGATCGAGCGCGAAGAGCCGGGTGCGATCATCGTCGAC
>JACDEG010000615.1 GCA_013816505.1 Pyrinomonadaceae bacterium
CAGTTGGACGGTGAAGGGAGGTGACGATTGAGTGAAATCAACTGGCTCGAACGGCTCGGCAAGTGGCGCATGTTGCTCACCTGGCGCTGGCTCGGCACACGGGCGACGGACGACCCGCAGGCGAAAGCGGCGCGTGACCTGTTCGATCAAATGAACTGCTTACGCGCTGACGTAAACGCGCTCTCACGGCTTCTGATCGACAAGAAAGTAATCACCGCGGAGGAGTTCACCGCGCAAATTCAGGACGAAGCGAAGTGGCTGTGCGAGCAGTACGAAAAAACATTCCCCGGCTTTCGCGCGACGGATGAGGGTATGGTGATCTACGACATGAAAGCGGGACGTGAGACGACGAAAGGCTGGCCGGCGTGAGTACGAAAGTCCGTCTCGTTCAACTACTCTGCCCCAATCGGCACGCCATCGTCGCCGGCGCATACCTGCCCGGCGAATCGACGTTCGACGACACGGTGGCGGTTCTGCGTAACAAACTGCAAGCGCTCGAAGCGGAGTGGCGGTGCGGCATCTGCGGCAGCCGTCGCCTGGCTTTCGAGGATGCGGAGACGCGCTTTCGTTCGCTCGAACAGGCAGCGCCGGAGTTGGCACGTTTGCAAGCGAAAGGTGATTGGGGAGTTGCGCTTCGGAATCTGCTGGGCAACTGAGGAGGTGACTCTTGAGCGATAAACTTTCCTACCGTGACATCAACCGTCGCGTCTCCATCGGCTTCGACGCCGACAAGCGTTACGGCATCCTGCTCGGCTTCTCGCTTGATCGAAAGGTCGCTTACGTCGAACTCGAAGACCGCGATCCACGCCGGCGCAAGCGTTTCCAAGTGGCCGCGTACAAGGTCGCGTTGGCCCCTGCCGTGGCCGTGGTGGAGCCGGAGAAGGCGAAGGGAGCGTAGGGCTTGATCGACCTTTGTGTCGCCAACCTGGGGCGCATCGTCGTCGTCAACGATCACGGCACGCGCGGCAAGCTCGTCGGCTTCAGCGACGACGGGAGGTTGGCTTACGTCGAGATCGTCCACCGGGCGTCGCAGTCGCGTTCGTGGAAGCCCTTCGCGGTGTGGCGGCTCAGGTGGGCGGGTGATGGCATGAGGTCGCCGGTGGTGCGACCGGAAGGGAAGCGTGATGTCACCTAGAGCACACACTGCAATTCTATCGAAGGACTCACCGCGCTATGCCGACTGGCTGAAGGTCTTCGATAGCGGCATCGTCGAGATCATATCGCCCATCCCGTCGAAAGGTCTCCTGCCGGGTTTAGGCGAGCGTGAGATTTACCTCGTCGACTTGAAGACACTCTCACCCGACCAGCTCAAGCGCCTTCATCAGCACCTCGCCGAGAAGTTCGGCGGCATGGCGGAGGAGGCGGCAGAGGCGTTAGAGCGCGAAGGGTTGCCGATACTCGCGGAGGATGTTGGCGTCGCGGTGGATATGAGGTACTTCACTTGAGCGAAGGGCAGAACATGACGCTTGAAGAATACCGAAGGGAATACGAAAGGCTATTCAAGTGGCGTGACCTGTGGATGCGGGTCTCTAACGTTTGTCCGTCTGGCGGACGATTGGCAGTACGACAGGAAGCAATCGAACGTCGGGCGATGATCGCCAACAACCGCATCGGGAAACTGATGCGCGAGTACGATGTGAAGTGCGAGAGGGAACCAATGAGCAATAACGAAACCATCCGAGAGCGCACCATCGACAACGGCGAATCGGCCGACGACTTCCGCCGCCTCTACCGCGAACAAGTTGAGCGCGACGAGCACCATCGACGCGCGCTTGTTCGTGAGCGTGACCGGGCGCTCATCAAAGAGGCGCGTGCTTCAGCTTTCGCGCTCAAGTGGAAACGAGTGTCGCAGGATTTGGCGAGAAGGTTGCGGGAGAGTGAGGCGAGATGACCGAGACACCGACCCGCACGCGCTCATACACTCTCAAACGCGGCGAGCCGGGTTCAACTCACTCCGGGAGGCTTTGCCACACTTGACGCGCTTGCAAGGCTTGCAAGTCGAGGACGAGCAAACACGGAAAGTAATCGCGATGATGAACGCTTCGCGCAACTAACGAAAGGGAATTCCGAATGGCCTACTACCACGAACACCGCCAATGGTGCGGCCCGTTCCCGCGCGCCGGCGAGATACCGACGGGTGTGCTCTGCGTCTGCGGTCACACGCTCGACGATCACGAGCAGCACCGTTTTCTTTGGGCGTGTACGGTCGAGGGGTGCGAGTGTCCCGACTTCGAGCGGGACGGAGACGGGGCGGAAAGGCGGGCGGCGTGATGAGAAAACTTCAGCTTTCAGAAAGGCAGTAACACATGAAAAAGAAATCCGTTCACTTCAACAAGGCCACCGCGCCGAAAGTCATTGAACCGGCGTGCGGCTCGGCCAACTCCAACAGTCAGTTCACAACCGACAAACGCGAGGTGACGTGCGAGAACTGCAAGAACTCGCTCGCATGGAAGGGGCGAAAATGAGCACGTCAATCAATCTACCTGACGACGTAGACGTGGCACTGATAGCGAAACTTAAAGAACCCGTTGACGAGGGCGGTTTTGATGGCTTCCATCCACATCCCTTACAAGTCGCGGCAGCCAATCGTATTCAAGAGCTGCTTGCTGCGCTCGGCACGGAACAGACGATGCACCGAGCTTGGCGAAAACGCGCGGAAGAAGTAGAGGCGAAAGCGATCTAACGCCCGCCACCATCCGGCCCGCCCGTCTCTTTCAAATAGCGCCGGCACTGCGGGCAAAAAAGCATCTCCGTATCGGCGGGCGAGACGCGCGCACATGAGAGACACAACAGATCCGCGCCGGAGTTGAGCATGACGAAGCGGAGACGGGCGCGACGGGCGCGCTCGACCCGCTCGACGAACACTCGCGCGGCGGCGTGCTCTTCCAATCGCTCATGGCGAATGATCTCGCTGACCGCTCGCATACAGACCATCTCGGTGAGTCCGGTCGCGTCGGCGAGGTCGGCGAGAAGCGAGTTGATCTGCTCGACTAGGAATATCTGGACGGGTTTATGTTCATGTTGTGCGGACATCTCAAGCACACCTCCGGGTAGGGCTTTCGGACGCCGCACACGTCGGGTAGTGGCGAGAGAATATCACAGGGAAAGAGAGCGAGCATGACCTACCCACCACTCCAACAACAGCGCCTCGACGCCGGCCTCTGCCGTCTCTGTGGGATGCCGCGCGACAAAGACGGCTCGACACTCCACTGCGTCTACCACGCGGCCCTGAAGCGCACGCAAACGCAGCGGCGACAGGCGAGGGCGCGGAGGCGCGGCGAGTGCATCAACTGCGGCGAAGCACGCGGCGAGGGCGGGTCGCTGTACCGCTGCCGAAAATGTTCGGATGCGAACACGGCGCGGACGCTTGAACGGCGGCGACAAGGAGAAGGTAAAAGATGAGCACACTAGAGATCGAACTCTGCCAGCGTTGCCGGTGTTGTGAAGTGAGCTGGGAGGCTTGCGACTTGTGCGGCGGAGAGGGACTTGACGGACATGACTGCGGTGAGGACACATGC
>JACDEG010000616.1 GCA_013816505.1 Pyrinomonadaceae bacterium
GTTCTACGCGCTCTGCGCCGCAATCGCGCTCGCGCTCGCGTTTGGGTTATACCTGCTGCGCGTGCGGCGCATGCGGCAACAGTTCGCGCTCGTGCTGGCGGAGCGCACGCGGGTCGCGCGTGAGATGCACGATACGTTGATCCAGGGCGTCGTCGGCGCGTCCGCCGTCCTCGAAGCCGTCTCAGGGATGTTGCCGCAGACCACTTCCCTGGCCTACGGCTACCTTGAGCGGGCACGCGACCAACTTCGCCAAAGCTTGGACGACGCGCGCAGGGCCGTGTGGGATTTACGCAACCCGTCGGCGCAAGCGCAAGACCTCACGACGGCGCTCCGCCGAACGGTGGAGCGTCTCGCCGCGGACACGCCGGCGAAGATAGAGATGGAGCAGACGGGCCGCGCGAAACGGCTCGACGGCGCGTGCGAGGAGAGCCTGTTGCGCGTCGCACAGGAGGCGGTGGCGAACGCCGTCACGCACGCCGGGGCGCGGCGCATCAAAGTCCGACTCCACTTCGCCGCGCGGTCGGTGCGCCTCAGCGTCGGCGACGACGGGCGGGGCTTCGACGCTTCACAGTCGCTCGCGTTCAACGGCGACAATCATCACTTCGGTCTCGCCGGGATGCACGAGCGAGCCGCAGCGTGTGGCGGTCATCTGACTGTTGAGAGCGTTCCCGGTAGCGGCACGACAATCATCGCCACGTTGCCTGTTTAACTAAAATCACACACGCGTTCAGGACTCAGCAGCAGATGAAATGCACCCCAGCTTTCGCCCAAATTAACGCCACTCCTCAGTGTATAAAACGAGATTCTTGTGGAAATTTACCCCCAACGGCGAAATTGTTCGCGCAAACAATAAAAAGAGCAATCATCTTTTCCGGTTAGTGATTGCTCTTTCACAAAGTTTGAATTTTCAAACTTTGAAGTGTTTTATTTTTTCAATTGGTTGTTAAAGCTAATTTTCCGCCGGCTTTGTTTTCCGCAATCATTTTCAAGGCTGTGTCTGCTTCGACAAGCGGAAAAGACTTGGGCGTGACGGGCTGCAACGCACCTTCTTTGTACCATTCGATTAACCGGGTCAAGGCTTGTTTGACGACCGGCATGTCACGGACAATGTAACCGGCAATGTCTTCGCCGATGGCTGCAATATTTTTGGCTAAAATCGAAAGGGCGTTGATTTCGGGAATCACGCCGTTCGCAGGGTTGCGTACTCCCGCCTAATGCCAGGGGAGAGTTCTTCGGTGCTGGACAAGTTCGCCATATGGGGTGTCCGTCCGAGGCGGAAGTGTGGCGAGCCAGACCACGTCAACTGCTGCTTGAGCCGGACTCTGCACCGACGACATGTCATCGAACCAGGGTCGTGACGCTTCCGTATCCACTAATCCCGGGCAGACGGCATTGATCAGGATCCCTCTTCGTGATGCCTCCTCCCTCATGAGACGTGCCATAATTTTGGTCGAGGCAACTTGCGCGACTTTCGACGGGATATTGATCCATTCCGTCCAGTGGTGTTCCTCCGCCTGACCTGCTTCGACAAGATGGACATAGTCGTCCATCAGCCGCTCGATGTCTTCCAGCGACCGCGTCGTGACATCGAACTTTTCATGGAGGTTGGGTGACAGGTTTCGCAGTGTTCCAAACGCGCTTGCTACAACGAGGAAACGCGCATTGTCCCTCAGCATCGGACCGAACGCACCGATCATTCGGAACGTGCCGTGGTTGTTCGTGTTCACGAAAGTTTCGACCTGTTCGGACTGCGCCACGTCGCGCGAGATTCGTGCCGCTGCGTTGGAGATAACGATGTCAACTCCCCCGTGTTGCGTCCGAATTGTTTCAGCGAAGGAGGCTACGCTCGCGGTGTCGGTAACGTCGAGCAGATGGAACATCGGCGAAAGACCTTGATCACGCAGTTGCCGGATCGCCTTTTCGCCACGCTCGGGATTACGTGCTGTGAGATAGACAGACGCATCCGTCCCCAGATTCTTGCAAAGGGCTTCAACAAGGGCAAAGCCCAGACCCTGATTCGATCCAGATACGAGAGCGACTTTGTTCATTAGCCTACTCATTGTTTAATTTTTCGTTTTACGTTGCGTGAACAGATAAAGAAACGGAATCAGAACGTAAATACCGATGGCTGTAGTTGTGTTGAAAAAGCACATAATCACCGCGACCACGTAAAAGGCGACGTTGACGACTCCGGCAGTTGTTGCTTTTTTGATCTCTGCTTCGATTACCTCGGTCTTCAGAAGTTTCGCTTTGAAAATCGCATACCAGCGCAAGAGCAACATCGCGCTGATAGCGAAAATCATCTCCAAACCGAAGAACATCACGGCGAATCTGTTTTCGGGATATTCGCCCAACAACGCTGTCGGAAACGGCAGGAAAGTGAGAAACAGCAGAAACAAATTATTGAGCCACAACAAACCGCGCGTCGAGTGTCGGAGTTGATGAAAAAACTGATGATGCGTTCCCCAGAAGATCGCCACGAAAACGAAGCTCAGCAGAAAACTCAAAAACTTCGGCGCGAGCCTCCCTACTGCTGCCGCGAGTTCGTTGAAATCTTGTCCGTGCTCAATGTGCGGCACACGCAGTTCCAGCACCAGCAACGTGATGACGATGGCGAACACGCCGTTGCTAAAGGCTTCGATTCTGCTCGTGCTGATGGCTTGTTGTTCGGCATTCATCAATATCTGCTCATGGCATCACTTGCTGACATTCTCGGTCATTAGAATATTGTGTTCGTCGACGAGGGACTTTAGCTTGGGCATGAACGAAGCATAGAGCGGGCTTGCCACGTAATTTTCTGAGTGCGCCGGCGTCTCCCACCAGTAGAGAACGAGCCGCGCCGCGTCGTCGACCACGCGATTGATCTCCAGCCCGTGGAGTCCATCAACGCGGCGGATTTCGGGCGCTACCTCAAGACAGAGATCGAGCAACGCCTGTTCTTGTCCGGGTTTCGCTTTCAATTGGACGATCGCCCGAAAGCGCGGATTGGTCATATTAGACATAGCGTAATTCCTCGTTTTGCCCGGAGATTCAGAGCGACTATTGTGCCGTATAGCCGCCGTCGATGAACTGCGGCTGCCCGACGCTAAAGAACGCTCCGTCGCTGCACAGGAATAGAATGGCGGGAACACAGTCCTCCGGCAGAAGTATCTGTTTGGTTGCGTGCGCGCCGATGAGCAGCTTCTTCATCTCGTCCTTGCTCTCGGAAAACAGCTCGCAATTGTGCGTCTTGATGCTTCCGGGGACGACCATAATGACGCGAATATCGGTGTCGGCGGCGAGTTCGATGGCGGCGGTCTGGGTGAGTCCATGCACGGCGTGCTTACTGGCAATATAGATGCCGGCACGCGGGAACCCGATGAAGGCAGCAGCACTGCCGACGTTGACTATCCGTCCGTAACCACTGCGCTCTTGCGTTTCGCCCTTGGCAGGATCGGTGTGCCAGCCTTCCTTTCGCTTCCGGGGCGGTTCGTTCTTTCGCATAGCCCGAATCTCATGCTTCATGCACAGGAGCAGA
>JACDEG010000159.1 GCA_013816505.1 Pyrinomonadaceae bacterium
CAGGCCGTTAGACTCTAAAAAAATTCGCGTCAGCGCGGATTGTCGGCGGCAAGTTGCAGGCGCGCCGTCGAACGTTCAAAGCGGTCGCGGACTTGCACCATTTCTTCCTCAGAACCGGCAAAAGAACTCATCTCGCGTTCCGCCAATTCGCGCTCCTGTCGCGCCCGCGCCGCGTCAACCTCTTCCGGGCGCTCGGCCATGTCGGCGAGCACCGAGACGCGCTCGTCGCTGACTTCGACGAACCCGCCGGAGACCATCAGGCGGCGCGTCGCCGTGCCCTGCGTGTACGACAACACACCGGTTCGGAGTTGCGAGATGAGCGGCGTGTGACCCGGCAGGATGCCGAGTTCGCCGTTCAGCCCCGGCACCGTCACCGCGTCGACCGTCTCGGACAACAGGCGGCGCTCCGGTGTGATGACATCAAGTTGGATTCGTTCAGCCATAAATAAATAAAGGGATGAAGGATGAGGGATGAGGGATGAATTCAGGAATACAGAATACAGAATATAGAATACGAGTCACTGTAGATATGGGGTGGCTCTTCCCCTTCTGTGTATTGTGTGCGGCATTCTGTGTTCTTGTTTTATTCATCCTTCATCCCTCATCCCTCATCCCTTAAGAGTCCCTCATCCCTTTCTTATGCTGCCGCCATGCGTTCGGCTTTCTCGCGGGCTTCTTCGATAGTGCCGACGTAGAGGAAGGCCTGTTCGGGCAGGTCGTCGTGTTTGCCGTCGACGATCTCGCGAAAGCCGCGCACGGTATCTTCGAGCTTGACGTACTTGCCTTCGTAACCGGTGAACTGTTGCGCGACGAAGAACGGTTGCGAGAAGAAGCGCTGAATCTTGCGCGCACGCGAAACCGCCAGCTTGTCCTCTTCTGAAAGCTCGTCGAGTCCGAGAATCGCGATGATGTCCTGAAGTTCTTTGTAGCGTTGCAGCACGCGCTTTACGTCCTGCGCTGTATTGTAGTGATCAGCGCCGACAATGCGCGGATCGAGCAGACGCGAGGTCGAGGCGAGTGGGTCTACTGCCGGGTAGATGCCGAGCTCGGCGATCTGGCGCGAGAGCGCGGTGACGGCGTCGAGGTGCGCGAAGGTCGTGGCCGGGGCCGGGTCGGTGTAGTCGTCCGCCGGGACGTAGACGGCCTGAATCGAGGTGATTGCGCCCGTCTTGGTTGAGGTGATGCGCTCCTGCATTTCGCCCATCTCTGATGCGAGGTTTGGCTGGTAGCCGACCGCCGAAGGCATGCGTCCCAAAAGTGCCGACACTTCGGAACCGGCCTGTGTGAAGCGGAAGATATTGTCAATGAAGAGCAGCACGTCCAAGCCCTGATCGCGGAAGTATTCGGCAATGGTGAGGCCGGAGAGCGCGACGCGCAGACGCGCGCCGGGCGGTTCCGTCATCTGCCCGTAGACGAGCGCGACCTTCGATTTCGGCAGCGCTCGCAGATCAACCTTCGTCATATCGAACGAGCCGGTTTCCTTCTCGTGCTGCTTGAAACTCTCGCCGTAGCTGACGATGTCGGATTCGACGAATTCGCGCAGAAGGTCATTGCCTTCGCGCGTGCGTTCGCCGACGCCCGCGAACACCGAGAAGCCGGAGTGTGCTTTCGCAACGTTGTTAATAAGCTCTTGGATGAGTACGGTTTTGCCGACGCCGGCGCCGCCGAACAAACCGATCTTGCCGCCGCGCAGGAATGGTTGAATCAGGTCAACGACCTTGATGCCGGTCTCGAACATTTGCAATTCGGTCGACTGTTCTGAGAGGGTTGGCGCGTGGCGGTGAATCGGATAGCGCTGTGCGGCGTTGACCGGGCCGAGGTTGTCGACCGGCTCGCCGATGACGTTCAGCACGCGGCCGAGGGTGGCTTCGCCGACCGGCATCGTGATCGGCCCGCCGGTGTTGGCGGCGATCATCCCGCGCACGACTCCCTCGGTCGGCTTCATCGACACAGTGCGGACGCGCCCTTCGCCGAGGTGCTGTTCGACCTCGCAGATGATGTCGATAGGGTCTGGCACGTCGAACCCTTCGGAGGTGACGCGCAACGCCGTGTAAATCGGTGGCAGATGTTGGTTGCTGAACTCAACGTCGATGACGGGGCCGATGACCTGCACCACTCGTCCGTCATGCTTTCCGTCCGTGCTTGGCTGTCCATTGGGCGTAGACATATCTATTTCAGATTGCTCCTCAATCAATGATTTACGTTAAGGAAAATATTAGGTACCGCAAAAGCTTGACAGGGTAGCATACGCTGTCTGCCGGTGGCAAAGTGAGGCCATCAAGCCACGAAATGTTAACTGAGGATTCGCGCCGTCCGACGATGGTCAGCGGTATGGGCGAGGTGGATTGAGCAGCGTGTAAGCGCCGTAAGCTGCGGCGACGATCAGCATTCCGAAAAGCATCACCGGCACACCGCCGAAAATAAGTCCGAGGCCAGGCAAGACTATCGAACCGCCGCGAAGCGTAAGTTCCAGCCCGTCGATGAATACGAGTTACCCTATTAAACCTACTACCAGCAACAGCACGTTCAAAATTGTCTTTAACATGCAGCCTTACAACCTCTCGTTGACAAAAATGATCGCACGCCGTAAATCGAAACCAGTGAGAATGGTCGAAGCGGTGATTGACGGGCGAAGACTGGCATTTTAGTCGATGCGAATCTTCATGCTGCGGAGCGTGCGCCGGTCGTCGTCCGTTAACTCGAACTCCGAGTCATCATCAAGGGTGTTCCCTTCATGCTCACGCAAACCGATTTCGAGACGCAGCGTCAGCTCCATTTCGTAGCCGGCATCGCGCAAACGCTCGATGGCATCGGCGACTTCCTTTGAATTCCCGACCGCCGCGTTGATGGCCGCGCCGATCTCCTGCACGATCTCTTTTGCTTCGTCGTTAATGTCCAAGATTGATTCGGCGTCTCCTCACGTTTATCGCCGCGCGCAAGGTGAATGAGGGTGATGCTAACGGACACCGGCGCCCAAGGTCAAACGAGGCCGGGCGACCGTCGAGCGCGACGGCGATTTCCTGATCTGTGGAACACGCTCGGGGAAAGTTTATCGCGCCCCATCAGTGACGGGACAACGTAGGCGGTATATTCCTCGCCTTCGTAATCAAACGCGGCTTACGCGAAGGAGTGATGATCCAATCGGTGGGTAAGACCAGCAAACGGCATTTTATCTCACAGTCGCGGTCGTCTCGCCGACACCTGCCGCCGGAGACCACTCGCTCGTGCGCCCGCCCGCGAGCACCGCGCGCACGCGGTAGGCGAGCTGACCCGAGGCGAGCGCGAGCATCACGTCGCGTTTGTGCAATCCCAACTCACGCCGGTTAGTGTTCTTCGCCACTTCGAGCCGGAAGCACCGCCCCTCCTGGTGGGGCTGCACGCGCGGCGACGTGCCTTCGCTCGTCACCGCCTGAAGCTGGTAGCCGACCGCTCCCGGATACCCGTCCCAGCAGAGTTTCCAGTATGTTGCCCACGAGACCTGATCGCCACCCGCGTCGCGCACCTCGTCTTCGAGTGTCGCGACTAGATTCTGGGGATGCGGCGGCGGCGGCGACGGCTGACCGCCTCCGCCGGAAGATGTGTCGCATGAGACCGACAGCGACGCGGCAACGAGAGCCACCGCGAGAGACATGGCAGCGAAAAATGAGGAGCGAGGTCTCCGTAGAGACCTCGCTCCTCCGCCGCGCCCGGCGAGAGAGCGTTTCACCTTCATAGACTTACCATTCGACCGGGTAAGGCGGCATGTCGTTGAGGATCACGGTTCTGTCTTCGACCACCGTGCCGGAAGGCAGGGAGGAGTTCTGCACGAGGCTCTTGACGCCGATGGTGACGTTGTCGCCGACGACCGCGTTGAAGAGTACGCCCTTATCTTTAAGTCGGAAGTTGTTACCTGCGGCGGTCGTGTGGGTGAAAGGACCGAAGGACGACGGGCCGGCGTGAATGATGCTATGCACGCCGTAGGAGCCGCGGTTGCCGAGTTGGATGCGCGTGTCCTCCAGCGCGTGCCACGTCACGTTGTCCTTCATCGTCGTGATCGTGCCGATGATCCACTCCTCGCCTTCGTCGGCTCTGAGCGAGTTCTTGACGCCCGAGACCGCGCCGAACTGCGAGAGGGTTTGGACGAAATCAACGTCGCCGACGATGCGGGCTTTGCCGCCGAAGTCGCGGGCGTAGTTCGGTCGCCGCGTGGGCACGCCCCTGAACGATGGCAAATCGCGGTCGGGGTCGGTCGCGGTCGGACCGGCGTCGAAGTTGATGCCGAAGACGTTGTTCGGGTCTTCGGCGCGAAGCCGCGTGTAGCCAATGGCGAAGTCGACGTTGACCTCGATCACGGCCGCCATGAACGCGCGGTCGGCGGCAACCATCGGGACCGTCTTCTCCATGACCTGATCCTGCGATTCGATCTCTTTACCTGGCAAGACCTTAAACCCCGAAGGAATTCTCACACCGGGAGCGATGCGGGCGACCGAGAGCACCATCGCGTCTTTCTCGATGATCGCGCCGTCAACCTCGGAGTTGAAGCCGACGAACGACGGGCAGTGGACGGGGACGACCCCGGTTGTTTCGTCAGGCGGGCAGATGCCCTCCTCGCCGATGCTCGCGGGCGTCTCTTTGCCGAGCACGCGCGCGCCGTGAGCGATGATGACTTGATCGCCGATCTCGATGGGTCCGCCGCTGGCGTCGAGGAACGTGTTGTCCTGGATGTTGCTTTCGTCGCCAATGTGGATGAACTTCTCGCCGCTGCCCGCCTTGAGGTAGGCGAACGGGGCGATGTAGTCGAGATGACCGAGGCGGATGTTGTCGCGCTGTTCGAGCAGCGCGGTCGGATCGACGAACGTCGGTCCGGGTTCTTCGGCAGCCGTCGCCGCGACCGGCACGCTCATCGTCAGCGAAAGCGACAGGACAAGCAGCAGCGATAGCGGGAAGACGGATAAACGGATGAGGTTTTTGGATAACATTTCTTCTTATTTTGACTTTCCGCCCTGATAATTTCAGGGCATTACGGAACAACGATGAGGGTCAAGGGCAATTGGAAAATTCGCGCGTGGCCCGAACGGGTGCCGTGGTGACACTCTTAGCGTCGCAATGTCTCGGCTAAAGCCGAAAGGCACGCGATGTTGAAGTCCCTACACGGCGACGATTTGACTGCGAGTTAGAGCCGATCTGTGTGTGCGGTGAAAACCATCACGCCACGGCTGGAATGGCAAGACTTCCGTACCCACGCTTTACATGAGCGTGAGCATACTGAAGGCGGCGCATTACGTTGATGTTAGTAGAGAGAGGAAGTGTCTGCCAACTTTCATGTCCTCAGCGCGGCGAGCGAAAAGGAGCGAGACACGTAGGAGTGTTTTGCGGTGCAATATAAACGGCGAAAAGCACAGAGTTGTTCATATCCGAGTAATGGTTCATTGGAAGGGGCAAGTACTAACGCGCGAGGGTCGAGCGTGTCAAGGCGGAGTCGTCCTTCTTTGCGATTTTAATTCGGGTGGTCTCAGGGCAATCGCATTCTCGGTTTTCCGACTTCCGGTGGAAAGACAACGGATTTTCCTGGGAAATGTGAGAACCCGATCTCGCACGCGAGCGCCGTCGCCTCATCAGTCGCCTCATCAATGGGGAGAATGCGATTGCCCTGCGGGTGGTCTCCTTATGCGTGTCGGATTCGACGGGCGAGTAGAACTGCGCCCGCCGATCTCCAGGTACTGCAACGCGCCCAGACCCGTGCGAAGACGTTGATCTCCATCTCGTACGTGGCGGCACTGGTCAGCTCTTCGACCGTCGTTATTTTTTTCAACGCCCTGTCCAACAGCCTGACGTTGCTGGCGATAATCAGAGCGGTGATGGTCAGCAGCGGGATCAATATCCTAAAACCGAGCCACAGTTTATTTGCAATCGTCAACCTCATGTCGGTCAGTCCTGACTGTCACATCAACGCGGTACAGAAAAACTCTGCGCTGATGAAATCATGCCGCCGCCATGTAAAATACGCGGGCCGGGTTTACGCCGGACTCTCTTCCAAAGGATACTTGTGAAGAATACGGGAGATGACTTGTCCGTTTAGCGCCGGCATAATGTATAAGTCTGTTCAAGTGATTCTACTGGAGTCTTGCGGCGAACTCACGCCGTTGTTGCGCGGGAAGTCGAACGAACCTGTTCCACGGCAGTCCGCTCTGCGTGTCGGCCACTGAGTAGATGATTATGAAAACTGAACGGGATGCGGCCATTCCCCGCGAGCGCCGCGCGCGCTTCGAAACTTCTTCCGACATCGTTCTGCCGAACGACTTCAACCCGTCGAACACGGAGGCGCCCGACTATGAACGCGACCTCGGCGCGCCCGGCGAGTTTCCCTACACGCGGGGCGTGCGGAGCAACATGTACCGCGGGCGCTTCTGGACGATGCGCCAGTACGCCGGGTTCGCGACCGCCGAAGAATCCAACGCGCGCTACAAGTATCTGCTGTCGCAAGGCACGACCGGCCTCTCCGTCGCGTTCGATCTGCCGACCCAGATCGGACTCGATTCCGACGATCTGTTATCCGCCGGCGAGGTCGGCAAGGTCGGTGTCGCGATTGATTCGCTCGAAGACATGGAGCGACTTTTCGAGCGAATCCCGCTCGACACCGTCTCCACCTCGATGACGATCAACGCGACGGCTTCGACGCTGCTGTGTCTCTACGTCGCAGTCGCGCGAAAGCAGGGCGTCGCGTTGGAGAAACTGAACGGCACGATTCAGAACGACATCTTGAAGGAGTACATCGCGCGCGGCACCTACATCTACCCGCCTGCGCCGTCACTTCGTTTAGTCACCGACACGTTCGCCTTCTGCGCGAATGAAGTGCCGAACTGGAACACGATTTCGATCAGCGGCTATCACATCCGCGAGGCCGGTTCGACCGCCGTGCAGGAAGTCGCGTTCACCATCGGCGACGCCATCGCCTACGTTGACGCGGCGCTCCAAGCGGGCCTGAAGGTTGACAACTTCGCGCCGCGCCTCTCCTTTTTCTTCAACGCACACAGCAATCTACTCGAAGAAGTCGCAAAGTTCCGCGCCGCGCGCCGGCTCTGGGCACGGGTGATGCGCGAACGCTTCGGCGCACGCGACCCACGCTCACTGATGCTTCGCTTCCACACGCAGACCGCCGGTTCGACGCTGACCGCGCAGCAACCGCAGGTCAACGTCGTGCGCACCACGATTCAGGCGCTCGCGGCAGTTTTGGGCGGAACGCAGAGCCTGCACACCAACGCGATGGACGAGGCGCTGGCGCTGCCGACCGAAGACACGGCGCGCGTCGCTCTTCGCACGCAGCAGGTCATCGCTCACGAGTCCGGCGTCGCCGACACGGTTGACCCGCTCGCCGGTTCTTACGCGATTGAGCAGTTAACGAACGAGATCGAGAGTCGCGCCGCCGCGTACATTGAAAAGATCGACGCGATGGGTGGAATGCTGCGCGCGATTGAGACGGGCTACGTGCAGCGCGAGATTCAGGAGGCTGCCTACATCTACCAGCGCGCCGTCGAGTCGAATGATGCGGTCGTGGTCGGCGTCAATCGATTTCAAGTGGAAGAAGAAACTTCCGTCCCCGTCATGCGCGTCGATCCGGAGGTCGAGCAGGCGCAGATCGAACGCCTTCGGCGGTTGCGCGAACGCCGCGACCACACGGCGACGCAGACCGCGCTCGCCGCGTTGGAAGAGGCCGCGCGCGGCACCGAGAACATCTTGCCCCGCATCCTCGCCTGCGTCGAAGCATATGTGACCGTCGGCGAAATCAGCCACCGCCTGCGCCGCGTGTGGGGCGAATACCGCGAGGCGATAACTCTTTAGGTTCGTGAGGCATCGCATAGCAATGTCGCAAACCATGAATGAAAAACCTGCCTTCTCTCTGGCATACGCGGTGGGTTATTTCATTTGCGTCTCAGGCTTTGTACTTTGCGTGACTGCTTTCTATCCCGGCTTCATGTCGCCAGATTCAATTAGTCAATTGACGGAGGCTCGTGCATGGAATTTCACCGATTGGCATCCGCCGGCGATGGCCGCACTCTGGGGAGTTGTCGATAAGGTCGTTCCGGGTCCGTTTGGAATGCTTCTGCTGCATAATGTGGCCTTCTGGGGAGCCGCCCTGCTTTTCTGGCATTACACGAAGCGGAAATCTGTTCTGTTGGGTCTAGGTTTGGCGGCACTCGGGTTCATGCCGCAAGTCCTGTCTAACTTAAATACCATTTGGAAAGATACCGGGCTTGGAGTCTCTCTGTTTCTCGTCTCTGCACTGCTTTATGTCGCCTGTCAAACTAAATCTAAAATCGCACTAATCCTCACGCTACCTTTTATCTTTTATGCGTATGCCGTGCGCTTAAATGCCGCCCCCGCCATTTTACCCATCGCACTCTGGAGCGGATTCATCGCCTGTCGAGTCTTTCCCGGTTTAAAGACCAATACCGCCAGATTCAAGTTTTTGCCCGTCGTTATTGGCATCGCATACTTTTTGTTTTTGTCAGCAGCCGTGATGTTCACGACAGCGATTCTGATCAAAGGCAAAAAGAATTATGCCGCGCAGCAGGTTTGGTTTCATGATCTGGCGGCCATTTCAAAGGCCAACGGGCGCTCCGCTTTCCCTGACTTTGTTTCGAGTCGTAGCAACTTTTCTTTGGAGAACATATCTGCACAGTACAGGCCCGACCTCGCCACTTCTTTATACTCGACGGATCAAACGGGTCTGAACATGATCGGCAATCCACCACAAATCTCCGAACTCCGAACGGCGTGGTTAAAGGCCGTGCTAGGAAATGGCATGATTTACCTTGCACACAGGTGGGATGTTTACAAGGTAATCACCGGATTTAATACACAGAATGTGTGCTACCCTTTTTTACTGGCGAGTTATCCGAGCTACCAGCTTGGATACAGTGTAGCTCAAGGAAGCGTCGCTCAAAGCTTGATCGTTTACTTTCGCTATTTTGAACGGTCAGTTTTGTTTCGCGGATTTTTCTGGATACTGCTCTCACTAGGTTTAGTTTATTTATCAATCAGAGGCCGATTAAACGGCGACCTCGAAACAGCGTTCGTGCTTTCATTGAGCGGACTTCTATACGGAGTCGGTTATTTCTTTTATGCTCCTTCGTGTGACTTTAGATTTCTCTGGTGGACGATGATCTCGGCGAGCGTGTCACTGATGTTCTTCGTCGCATACGTTGCCGGGCATTGGTTGAATGGCCGTCGCGCACAAGCCGCACAAGCCTCGTGAACATTGAAGGCGGAACTAACCGCGAGCAACGGCTAACAAATACCGGTTACAACACCGCGCGCTGATCAATTAACGAAGAAGCGACTTGCCTCCGATCACAATTCGTAATGTCGCATTTACTCGAAGTCAAAAATCTGCAAACGCATTTCCCGACGCGCGCCGGTTTAGTGAAGGCGGTTGACGGCGTCAGCTTTTATTTGGACGAGGGCGAGTTGCTCGGACTGGTCGGCGAGTCGGGGTGCGGAAAGTCGATCACGGCGCTGTCAATCATGCGCTTGATCTCGCCGCCGGGGAAAATCGTGGGTGGTGAGATTCTGTTTAATGGTGAGAACCTGCTCACCCTGTCGGAAGAGCGGATGCGCGCGATTCGCGGCGACGACATCGCGATGATCTTTCAGGACCCGATGACTTCGCTCAACCCGGTCTACACCGTCGGCGAACAGATTGCCGAGGCGTTGCGGCTGCATCGCAATCTGTCACGTCGTGACGCGCGCGCCGGAGCGATTGAGGCGATGAAGGAAGTGGCCGTCCCCGACCCGGCGCGGCGCGCAAATGATTACCCGCACCAGTTGTCGGGCGGCATGCGGCAGCGCGTGATGATCGCGATGGCACTCGCGTGCGACCCGAAACTGTTAGTCGCCGACGAGCCGACCACCGCACTCGACGTGACGATCCAAGCGCAGATTCTTGAGTTGCTCGACGAACTGCGGAAGACGCGACGACTCGCGGTGCTGCTGATCACGCACGACCTCGGCGTCGTCGCCGAAGTCGCGGATCACGTCGCGGTGATGTACACGGGGCGCATCGTCGAAGAGTCGCCGGTCGAAGAGTTGTTCGCGCGCCCGAAGCATCCATACACAGATGGCTTGTTGCGGTCGGTGCCGAGGCTGACGGCGGCGCACGTCGCGAAGGTCGAGCGGCTGGCGACCATCGAAGGCACGGTGCCGAAGCCGACCAACCTGCCGCCCGGCTGCCACTTCGCGCCGCGCTGTTCGCACCGCCTGCCGCGCTGCACCGAAGGCGAAAGGATTCCGCTCTATGATTTAGAGGGTGGCGTGCGCGTGCGCTGCGTGCTCTATGATCTGGCGGCGGCGGTCGCCGCCGATAGCCAGACGGAGCGCACGCAGGGAAACGCGGCGCAATGACAAAAGGAATGATGGACGGAACGACGGAAAGAATGTCACAAGGATTGCCGGAAGGATTGCCGGAAGGAATCACCAACGAACGAGCGCAACGCGTGCCTGACGCGGAGACGACGGCGGCGCGCGCGCGCGATTCACGCGGAGCGGATGACGCCAGCGAACTGGTGCGCGTGCGCGGACTCTACAAGCACTTTCCGGTCGCGGGCAGCGACGATGTGGTGCGCGCGGTGGACGGCGTGACGTTCGAGATTGTCGGCGGCGAAACACTCGGGCTGGTCGGCGAGTCGGGGTGCGGCAAGTCAACCGTCGGTCGCTGCCTGCTGCGTCTGATTGAGCCGACGCGCGGCGACATTTATTTCGGCGGCAGCGATGTGCGCGCGTTATCCGGGGGCGACCTGCGCCGTCTGCGCCGCCAGATGCAGATCATCTTTCAAGACCCGTATGCTTCATTGAACCCGCGCCTGACGGTGCGCGACATCGTCGGCGAGCCGCTGGTGATTCACGGCCTCGGTAACAAAGAAGAGCGGCGCGCTCGGGTCGCCGACCTGTTAAGGAAAGTGGGTCTTGATCCGGATTACATGAACCGCTACCCGCACGAGTTCTCCGGTGGTCAGCGGCAACGCATCGGCATCGCCCGCGCGCTCGCGCTGAATCCGAAGCTGATCGTCGCGGACGAACCCGTCTCGGCGCTCGATGTGTCGGTGCAGGCGCAGGTCATCAATCTACTCGAAGACTTGCAGAAGGAATTTGATCTGACGTATCTCTTCATCTCGCACGGCCTTGCGGTAGTCGAGCACATCTCGACGCGCGTCGCGGTGATGTACTTGGGGCGCATCGTCGAAGTGACGAGCGCCGTCGAGCTTTACGCGAATCCGCTGCACCCATACACGCGGGCGCTTTTGTCGGCGATACCTGTGCCCGACCCGACGCGCAAGCGCGAACGAATCGTGTTGCAGGGCGACGTGCCGACGCCGATCAATCCACCGTCGGGCTGCCGCTTTCACACACGCTGCCCCGACGCGATTCCCGATTGTGCGCGGATTGATCCCGACCTGCGCGAAGTCGCGCCCGGCCACACCGTCGCCTGCATCCGCGTCCCCGGTTGGGCGGAGGCGCCGACGAGCGAAGGGACTCTTAAGGGATGAGGGCGGAGGGATGAGGGATGAATCCAGGAATACAGAATACAGAACA
>JACDEG010000160.1 GCA_013816505.1 Pyrinomonadaceae bacterium
TTGGCGGCTGCGTAGTTTCTCCCCTTCGGCGGAGGTCTTCGGTGCTGGTCATAATGCCCTCGGCGCGTGGTGGGTTTTAGCCGCTCAGGGTGCTGTTGATTTGAGCGACCCTTGCACGACGCTGTGGCAGGAACTTGGTGAGAGACTGCTGCCAGTCGAAATTTACACTGAAGCTGGTAAACCTCTTCGGGTTGCGATGACCCAAGGCAAACCGCACTTCGGAGACAAGCTAACTGACCGAACTGCATTGGCTCATACACTCGGACTTGATCGTTCAGACCTTGAGGTTGATGGATTGGAGGCGCAGGCTGTCTCCACCGGAGCCGCGCATCTGCTGGTTCCGGTGCAAAGTCTGTCCGCGTTGGAGCGCGTTCGCGTTGATGCCGAAAGTCTGATTACGCTTGCCCGACCACTGGGCTGTCAGGGTTGTTATCTTTTCTGTTTGGAGACGCACGAACAGGGGACAGCTGCCCGCGCCCGCGCTTTTTTCCCGGCCATCGGAATATCAGAAGACCCAGCTACCGGAAGCGCGGCTGGGCCATTAGGAGCATACCTCGCTTCACGAAACTTGATCGCTGAAGGCATCTGGGCGGTGGTTGAACAAGGTGTTGAAATGGAACGTCCGAGCCGGATAGAGGTGCGCGTGCAGGGCGAGCATGTCGAAGTCGCCGGACGATCAGTTGTCGTGGCTGAAGGCACTTTACATTTGTCAGTCTCTCGATGACTTGCCGCGGGAGCTATCTCCCACCCAAAGGAGGTGTATATGTCCTTACCTCTTATCTTGCAGCCCGGAGAAGGCAGGTCGGTTCAACTCGGAACGCGAACCACCTGCACCTTCAAAGTAACGGGGAAAGACACTCACAGCCACTTCGGTCTCTTCGAGTTCAACATGGATCCGGGTGCTGAGGGTGCGAGCGCGCACTACCACAAGAAGCTGGTGGAGATGTTCTATGTCGCGGAGGGTGAAGTAGAACTGCTCTTGGAGCAGCGCAAGGTAATCGCACCACCGGGAACGTTTATGCTGGTGCCCGAAAACACGTCTCACGGGTTCTCCAACCCGAGCCGGAAGCAAGCGAAACTGCTCATCATGTTCTGCCCGGCGGACTCGCGTGAGAAATACTTCGAGGGTCTGGCGGAGTTGACCACAGGTGGTCGCTCGCCAAGCCAGAAGGAACTCCTCGAATTGATGTTGAGGTTTGACCAATATATGGTGACTGACCAGACCACGCCGTGAACAATGGGACCAAGATAATTTCTACGGAGGCTCAGCGATGGCTAAATGGACTTTTGAACCGGGACATACCGCAGCCGAGTTTCGCGCGCGGCATATGATGGTGACCTGGGTTCGTGGGCATTTCAAAAATGTGCACGGCACGCTTGAGTTTGATCCGGACAACCCGCGCAATTCTTCTGTCGAAGTGAGGATTGATGCCAAAGGAATCTGGACGGGAGTGCAGGAACGCGACGACCACCTACGAAGCGCGGACTTTCTAGACGTGGAGCATCACCCGGAGATCACCTTCACGGGCAAGCAGGTTGAGGTCGTAGGCGAGCACGACTACGCACTGACTGGCGCTTTAACGATTCGAGGAGTTACTCGTCAAGCCACGTTGAATGTCAGCTATCTGGGACAGTGGGAAACGCCGTGGTGGGAAGATGGCGTTGATCAAGGACCCAGAGAGCGCGCCGGTTTTCTGGCAACAACCAAGATCAATCGCCATGATTTTGGGGTCAGTTGGCAAGATCGTCTGGATCGAGGAGGAATCGTTGTCAGCAACGAAGTGGGCATCACTATCGATGTTGAAGCGATACGGGAAAGTACGTAGCCGGCGCAGGAGAAGGCCGCCGCATTACACGCGACCGGGAAGCGCATCCTTGACCTACCAATTACATAGGACAAGTTGTGATGAAAATTGAAGGATTGGGCGGCTTCGTTCTGTGGGACATGAGAATTTCTTGCTTGTGAACGGTAAGCTATACATCATGGCTGAATAAAAAGAGTGAATTAGGATGCCTACAGACCGAGACTTGTTCATGAGCACGTACAACGCGTTCAATGCTTGCGACATTGACGCTGTCTTAAGCTGGCAACAGCAGCGGCCGCACGGGTCCGCAAGCATGAAGATTGATCCGGTCCTTATACGGATAAAAGGGACTGGTGGATAAAACAGGCGTCACGCAACGGGAACAGAGTAGAGCCTCACACGTCAAACAGTGCATCGAGATGCACTCGCCGGCATCATCGCCACAATGCGGGCAATTATCTTTCGGAGCCTCCTGTCGCTGAGTCGCCTTACTCATAAATTAATTCTAGCAAAGTATCAAGACCGCAAGCCATCTTTGGAACCAGTATTCACAACTCCGCCGAGAATAAATACCCGATAGTCGGCGGCCATCCGCGCCAGGAACTCTTCCGTCTGATGTGACGCGCTATCGGTGATCGCGGCGACGCTCATGCTGAATCCCGTCGCGAACATCTCCGGGAAGATTATCAGCGAACCTTCAGGCGGCGCGGCCTGTCGGAGCAGCGCCGTGACCTAGGCATGATTGGCAAGTTTATCTTCCCAAACGATATTGAGTTGGCAACAAAAAACTTTCATTTTCCATTATCCTCTCAGGATGGTCTTCAGACCGACAACGAGCCGTGTCATTCCCTCGATGGCGGTCTCCTGTCGCAGTGCCCCGTAAGCGACACGAAGGTAACATCCGTCCACCAAACCGAACGCCGTCCCCGGCATCACGGCAACACGGTGCTCACGGATCAACTGTTCGACCAGCGCCAACGGCTCCCCGCCAGCGTCAATCTTGAGCAGGAAAAAGAAAGCGCCGTCCGCCGGCGGCACGGTGCAGAAAGACTTGATCCCGTTCAGTCCGTGGAGGATGATTTCGCGTACTTCCGTCAGAGGTCGAAGCTTGTCTCGGCAGTACTGAGCGCCGGCTTCGAGCGCGCCGAGAGCGGCAAATTGTGAAACGACGGGAGGACAAATCAGAATCGTGTCCTGGATTTTACAAACGGATGTAAAGAGATGATCGGGAATAACCATATAACCGATTCGCCAACTCGCGAAGCCATAGGATTTTGAAAGTGAGTAGAGTGAAATCGTGTGCAGGTTGCTTCCCGGTATCGACGCCGGAGAGAAGTGGCGCGCCGCGCCGTAAGTGAAATACTCATAGGCTTCGTCGCTGATGTGGTAGATGCCGTGTGTGCGGCAAATCTCGTTGAGCTCGCGCAGCGATTCTTCCCCGTAGATTGCCCCAGTCGGGTTGTTGGGCGAGATGGTGACGACCGCGCGTGTTTTCTCGGTAATCGCGCGCCGCACAGCCGCAGGGCGAAGTTGGAAGTCCTGATCGGTTGGCACTAGCACAGCTCGGCAACTCGCCATCGTGACGGCCATCTCCTGATTGAAGTAGTAAGGCAACTGAAGAATGATTTCGTCTTCGGGATCGGTGATCGCGAGGACGGCGTTCATGAATGCCATGTTCCCCCCGGCAGTGATAACAATTCGACTACCGGCATCGACCTCGATGTTGTTCTCGCCGCGCAGTTTCGTTTTTACCGTCTCGACAAGTGAGGGCATGCCGTCGACAGGGCCGTATTTATGGTTATTCGGGTCGCACAGGAAAGAACTTATCCGAGATATTGCTTCCGGCGGCGGGCCGTAGTATGCGACGCCCTGTCCGAGCGAGATAGTACCCGGATGCATCCTGACCATTTCACCAACCACGGGTATCACCGGTGACTGCACCGCCCGCATCCTGAAGGCATTTCTCATCAACGAATTTCTCATCAACGTCACTACGAACAGTTAGTTCGCAAGGAACAATTGGCACGCTTACCGACGCCTCACACCAGCGTCATAGCGATCCTATGCGAAGCGAAGCAGCAACGTCGACTTGCTGCTTCCACGAGCTGATCTTAACCGAACCAACGCGAAAGCGATTATAGCTGACGAGAATGCCCTTTCTTGTAACTCGGCTGACGCCCCCAACCGATTCCATTTCTGGTACGAAGTAATCCCAGAAGTGGAATCGGCTGGGGTATCAGTGTGCTTTATGACAAACGAAACCCGCGATAAAGGTGAGCATTTAATATTCAGACCGAGTGGCATATCGCTCGCTAAATAAAAACGATCAGAGAGTGATCGACCGCCTGCGACTGAAAGTAAATAGTGATGAGTAACGAGTGACGAGACAGAAACGGTCTCGCAAGTCTCTTAACCTTACTCATCTCTATTTTGAGGAGGTAAAGATGATCGCGTCCACCTACGATTCGCAGATCACGCCGAAGGGCGGGCCGCTTCTGTGTCTCGATGCCATTCGCAAAGTCTTCTACACCGATGAGGTCGAGACGCATGCGCTCTCCGGCATCCACATGGACATCAAGCGTGGCGAGTTCGTTTCTATCGCCGGGCCGTCGGGTTGCGGCAAATCCACCCTGCTGTCGATTATCGGCCTGCTTGATTCGCCTTCCGACGGTGAGTACATTCTGAACGGCAAGCCGGTCGCGAAGCTCTCTTTGACCGCCCGTGCGCGCATTCGTAATCGAGAGATCGGCTTTATTTTCCAAGCCTTCAACCTGATCGGCGACCTTTCAGTTTATGAAAACGTCGAACTGCCGCTGACTTACCGTGACATGACGGCGTCGGAGCGCAACACGAACGTCGAAAAGGCCCTTCAGCGCGTCGGGATGGCGCACCGCATGAAGCACTACCCGCCCCAACTCTCCGGTGGTCAGCAGCAGCGGGTCGCGGTCGCGCGCGCGGTCGCGGGCAATCCCAGTGTGCTGCTCGCCGATGAGCCGACCGGCAACCTCGATTCGACCAACGGCGAAGCCGTGATGAGTCTGCTACGTGAGTTGCATCAAGCAGGCGCGACGATTTGCATGGTGACGCACGACCCGCGTTACGCGGCTTACGCCGACCGCACGTTCCACATCTTTGACGGTCAGATTCGCGTCGAACAAAACCGTAGCGCGAAAGCCAGCCATGAATTCGAAGAGCATGCGTTCTTGAAGGGATGAGGGATGAGGGATGAAGTAAAGCCGGGGACGGGGGGCGGGTGTCGGGTGAGCACCAGAGCGAACCGAACGTCTTGTTGGTCGGCACGTAGCACTTGAGCGTTGAAGTCGGGCTGAAAGATATGCCCTAACCGACCCCTGGCCCCGGCACCCGTCCCCTATCTTCCGTCCCCGGCTTGAGTTTGCAGCCACGCGTCGAAGGCGAGGATGGTTTGAAACTCGCCTTCTTCGCGCAGGCGCGTCAGAAGCTCGGTGAGGACATGACTGGTGAGGATGGGCAATGCCTGGCTTTGCATTACTGATATATATTCATCTCGCTCAAGCAGATGAATCCTTAGTTGCCCGCCGTCGTAGTGCCAGATTTCAGGGACGCCGAGCGCAGCGTAGATTGGGAATTTGGAGATTGAACCGTGATGGATATCAATCTCGACGGCGATGTCGGGCGGCGGGTCAGTGGTGAAGTCGAGTTGCATCCGGTTGCCGATTACCGAAGCCGTCTGGATATAGAAACACGCATCAGGCTCAGTTCCTTTAGACCGCGAACGCTTTTTCATCGTTGATGAGCCAAAGGACAAAATGTTCAAACGCAGTCTGAGCCGGAACGCTGTCATTAGGGTCTCAAAGAATCGCGCATACTTCTCGTGTTGAGGGGAGAGTGTCATGACCTGCAATGTCCCTTCATCGTAGCTGATATGCAAACCGCTTCGGTCTTCGCCGAGCTGGAGGAGCAGTTCTTCGTACTCTTCCCACGGGATGTGGCGCAGCGTGATGAGACTGTCAGCCGGAAGTTCTTTCACGACTTCGAGCCAACTGATAGTAATCGTGCTCATAAGTTTTCGACCTCTTTCGGGAATAATCGCCGGGCTTGGATTCTAGTAGCGGTTGGTGAGGACTGCAAATAGTGAGACGAGGAGAATATGCAAACACTCTGGCAAGACCTGCGGTACGGCGCGCGGATGCTGTGGCAAAAACCCGGCTTCACGGCGATTGCGATTCTCTCGCTCGCGCTCGGCGTCGGCGCGAATGCCGCGATCTTCAGTCTCGTCAACACCGTTCTCCTGCGCCCCCTGCCAGTGAGCGAGCCGGAGCGGCTGGTCTCGATCTTCCCCACCGATCAGGACGGCGAGGCGCAGGCTTTTTCCTATCCGAATTATGTGGATTTTCGCGACCGCAATGATGTGCTTGCGGGGCTGTTCGTCACGCGCTTCGCTCCCGTGAGCCTGAGCCGCGAGAACTCGAACGAGCGCGTCTGGGGTTTTCTTGTGTCGGGCAACTACTTTGATGTGCTTGGCGTCTCTGCCGCGCGCGGGCGTACCTTCACAGCGGAGGAAGACCGCACGCCTCTCTCGCACCCGATTGCCGTCGTCAGCCACGCCTGTTGGCAGCGGCGTTTCGGCGGCGACCCGGAGTTGGTCGGCAAAGACATCACGCTCAACAACCACCGCTTCCGCGTCGTCGGCATAATGCCCGAAGGCTTCGCGGGAACGGAAATCGCGTACTCGCCCGAACTCTGGGTGCCGATGATGATGCAGGAGTGGATCGAGCCGGGGAACCCGTGGCTCGACCGGCGGAACACCCAAAACATCTTCGCGACGGGTCGCCTCAAACCCGGCGTCAGCCCCGCGCAAGCTGAAGCCTCGCTCAATGTCCTCGCGGGACACCTGGCAAAGCTGTACCCGGAGACGAACGAGGGGCAGAGCATCATGCTTACCCCGCCAGGTTTGATTCACCCGATGCTGCGCTCGCCGGTAATAAGCTTCGCGTGGGTGTTGATGGCGGTAGTCGCGCTCGTGCTGCTCATCGCCTGCACGAATCTCGCCAACCTGCTCTTGGCGCGAGCGACCGAGCGGCGCCGAGAAATCGCGATTCGCCTCGCGCTCGGCGCGACTCGTGCGCGACTCGTGCGACAGTTATTGACGGAAAGCGTGCTGCTCGCGCTTGCGGGCGGTGCGGTCGGTTTGTTGCTCGCCGTCTGGATGACGGAGGCGGTCGTTCGTCTCAAACCGCCGATAGACTTTCCGCTCACGCTCGATCTCGGGGCTGACTGGCGAGTGTTCGGGTTCGCGCTCCTCGTCTCGCTGCTGACAGGCATCCTCTTCGGTATCGCTCCGGCGTGGCAGTCTACCAAGCCGCAACTCGTGCCTGCGCTGAAGGACGCAACCGCACAGGCAGGCTCGACCGGCTCGCCGCTGCGTGGCGGCCTGGTCGTCGCGCAACTCGCTTTGTCACTCGTGCTGCTCGTCGCCGCCGGGCTGGTCGTGCGCGCTTTGCAGAGTTTGCAGACGATGAGTCCCGGCTTCGATCCGGAGAACAGATTGATGATGTCTGTGGACGTGGGGCTTCAGGGATACGACGAAACTCGCGGGCGCGAGTTCTATCAGCGACTCGTCGAGCGGGTTAGATTGCTGCCCGGCGTGCGCTCCGTGTCATTGACTGATTCGATGCCGCTCAGCCTCAACTATAACTCTGTCGATGTTCACGTGGAGGGACACGCGCCGGCGCGCGGGGCGAACGTGCTGACTGCGATGAACGCGACGGTGGGCCTGAATTACTTCACGACGATGGGGATTCCTATTGCCGGCGGGCGCGACTTCGGCGAATCGGATCGTCCGGACAGTCCTCGCTCAATCATCGTCAACGAAACTTTCGCCCGAAAATTCTTTCCCGGCGCAGACCCTACGCAGAACGCGCTCGGCAAACGAGTCAGCCTCGGCAGCGCGGATCGTCCGCCGTGGCAGATCGTCGGAGTCGCCCGCGACGGAAAATACTTCAGCATCGGAGAAGCGCCGCGCCTCTTCGTCTATCTCCCGCTTGGACAGGATTACATTTCGCAATCGACGCTGCTCGTCCACGCCTCCTCAGACCCACAAGCGATGATTGCCCCGATTCGCGAAGAGATGCGCCGACTCGACGCCAACCTGCCCGTATACGAGGTCAAGACGCTGACCGAACATATGGGTTTGTCGCTCTTCCCGGCGCGCGTCGCCGCAACGCTTTTGGGCGGCTTCGGCTTGCTCGCACTCGCGCTCGCAGGCGTTGGCATCTACGGCGTGATGGCGCGCGGCGTCGCACAGCGGACTCGCGAGATCGGCATCCGCGTCGCGCTCGGCGCTCGTCCGAGCGATGTACTGCGTTTGGTGATACGGCGCGGCGTGGTGGTGACCGCCATCGGTGTGCTGATCGGACTTGCCGCCTCGCTCGCGCTGACCCGCGTGATGTCAAGTTTGCTCTACGACGTCAGCGCAACTGACCCCGTGACGTTCGTCGTCGTCGCCGCGTTGCTCGCGGTCGTGGCGCTCGTCGCGTGTCTGATCCCAGCGTGGCGAGCGACGAAGGTTGATCCGATGATCGCGCTCAGACATGAGTGAACAGTCTGGAGTCTAAAGTCTGGAGTCTGGAGTCAAAGCGAAAGCGTCCTGCTTTTGACTCCAGACTCCAGACTCAGGACTCACGACTCTTTGGTGGAGATGACATGATGAGAATTCTCTTGCAAGACTTACGATACGGCGCGCGGATGCTGTCAAAGAATCCGGGTTTCACTTTCGTCGCGGTGCTCGCATTGGCGCTCGGCATCGGCGCGAACACGGCGACCGGAGTTCAAAGAACCCGCACAGGTCGAAGTCTGGACGCCGCTCGCGGAGGATTCGAGCGAGATGCAACTGCGTGGCAATCGCTACTATTCGGTAGTCGGGCGGCTCAAATCCGATGTCGGCGTCGAGCATGCGCAAGCTGAGATGAACACGATTGCCGCGCAACTCTCCGAGCAGTATCCGAAGTCCAACGCAGGTTGGAACGTGACGTTAACGCCGCAGCAGGAAGCGGTCGTCGGTGAGTTCCGCCCGCCTCTTTTAATCCTTCTCGGCGCGGTCGTGTTCGTACTGGCGATAGCGTGTGCCAATGTCGCCAAATTGCTTTTGGCGCGGGCTTCTACCAGACATAAAGAGATTGCGATTCGCACGGCGCTGGGAGCGACCCGTTGGCGCGTGATGCGGCAACTGCTCGTTGAGAGCGTGTTGCTCGCATGCCTGGGAGGCGCGCTCGGCGTGTTGCTTGCCGTGTGGGGCGTGGACGCGATCAAGGCGCTGATCCCAGAAGCGATGCGCTTCCCACGCCTCGACGAAGTGCGAATTGACGCGGCGGTGCTCAGCTTAACCGGCGGAGTATCGCTGTTAACCGGCGTGCTGTTTGGACTGCTCCCCGGTTTGCAGGCATCGAAGCCGGATTTGAATGAGTCTCTGAAGGAGACGGGAAGAAGTTCAACGGCAAGCTCGTGTCTGCAACGGACGCGCGGGTTGATAGTTGTCATCGAAGTCGCACTCTCGCTTGTGCTCCAGGTCGTCGCGGGGCTGTTGATTAAGAGCCTCTCACAGCTCGGTTGCGCAGTCGCGTCTCTACACGCTAATACTTGGCGTCTTCTCTTTTGTCGCGCAGGTGCTCGCTGGCGTCGGTATCTATGGCGTGATTTCTTATTCAGTCGCGCAGCGCACGCATGAGATCGGCGGGCGTCTGGCGCTCGGCGCGTAGCATCAAGACATCCTGTGGCTCATCGTCGGACGAGGGCAGGCATTGACACTCGCGGGCATCCTACTGGGCTTGGCCGTCTCGATAGCGATGACCCGCATCCTCTCAAGTCTGTTGTACGAAGTGAGTGCGACTGACCCGACTGTCTTTGCGGCTATCGCGCTACTTCTCGTCGCTGTGGCACTGGTCGCCTGCTTCATCCCGGCGAGGCGGGCGCTGCGCGTTGACCCGATGCTCGCCCTGCGTTACGAGTGACTTTAGTTTGCTGCTGAAAGTTGCGCCGTTAGAAGATGTGCGCCGGCCAACATTTCGGAGTTTTTGACTTGCACCATCAAGCTGTCGGCGTGAAGCCGAGCACGATGTCGAACCGCGCCGCCAGTTCGCCGATGCGCGATTCTTTGATTGGCGCGAAGTCGACGATGACGGAATTGCGGGCTTGAGGATTATCAATTCTTCTCAGGACACCGTCGCGTTCGTTTCCGGCTTCTCCCTTAACGTAACACTGCGTGGTGAACTTCTCATGCCCCTTCAGCTTAACGGCGAAGTGGATGTGCGGTGTGCGCCCGGGGTATGGCACCGGCTTGAGGGTGCGGAAGAAGTATTCGCCGTTTGATCCTGTGAGGAAGCGCCCGAAACCTTGAAAGTTCGCATCCCGATTGTTGTGGTTGTTGCTGCCGATGTGCAGGTAGACACCGTTGTTGTCGACCTGCCAAATTTCCACCATCGCGTTTCGGGCCGGGTTACCCCGCGCGTCAAGGATGCGCCCGCTCAGATACGTGACCGGGCCCACGGCCGGGGTGATTTTGTCGTTGACAATCAGCAAGTCGTTGTCGGTGTCGAGCGGCATCTTGTCGGGGTAGAACGGCCCCTCGGTCTGCCGCGGCGTTTGGATCAACTGCTCGGCGAAGAACCCCGGCGTGTAAATTGCCTCGGCCCCGATGACGCCGAAGGCCGCGCAGGTAAAGTTGCTCAGGAAATGCCGGCGTGTGTAAATGAAATCATTTTTATTCACGAGTCAGATTCTCCTTTTTGAGTTGTTCATTGCAAGCCAGTTTCGTTGTGAACACTCTTGGAACTCAAAGAGCATCAACGGGCTTTACAGTTTGATAAAGCCGAACGTCGCGCTTCCCGACGACGAGCCGGTGAAAATATAAGGAGTATAGTTCATCGCTTCATGATACTTCTCGGCAACCTGCTTGATGCTTGCGTCAGCGCCTTGACGACCGAGCACGGCGACCGTCCCGCCGCTGCCGCCGCCGGTAATCTTCGCGCCGTAAAGTCCGTTTCCTGCTCCGAACCTGCGCACGAGTGCGACGAGCAGATCCGTTCCTTTTGAACCCAGACCGCACGCCGAATAGCTTGCGTGCGATTGATACATCAACTCGCCCAACAATTCGTCGCGTCGTTCGCTCACTTTGACTTGCAAAAGTTCAGCGAACGCGCGAACGCGGAAGTGTTCGTGGATGGCGTGTGCCGTCGGTTTTCTCACCGCATAAGTCCGGTCCGTCGCGACGCGCGTCACCGTGTCGGTCGTGCCTATGTATCGAGCAAGAAACTCCGCGCCGATCATATATTCGGGTAACTGCTCGACGTAATTTTCAAACTCAGACGGGGTGACGTTGGACAGAAACCCACGCCAGCGCGAATCATTAATGCAGATCGTTTGCCCATCGTTGTCCACCGCGACTTTCAGCCCCGCTAACTCCGCGAGGATGCGATAACCCATAAAAGCACCGGTGCGCACAGATCCGTAATCACCCGCGCCGACCGAATGGCGAACGCCCGAATCCAGGCCCCACACGGCGAGGTCTTCGGGCAGCAGAAGTGTCCCTTGCAACTCAGCCGGCTGGCAGAGCAACGCGAGCAACTTGCCCGCTTTACCACACACCGAGGTCATTTGATCCATCACGCCACACGGCGCGTCGACGATCAGGTTCTCGATTTTCTGGCACAGCAGCGCGAGATCGCGGGGCACCAGTTCAACACCGAAAGCCGCGCACACTGCCGACA
>JACDEG010000617.1 GCA_013816505.1 Pyrinomonadaceae bacterium
GCTGTGCGGCGAACGGCGCTGTGAGTCGTACTCCGCCCTTAGAAAGTAATAATCTGATTGGCAAAACAGAACGGTGAAGCGAGGCGACCACATGGCGAAACAGCACAGCGACCGGCAAGCATTGCAACAAAGCGAATTCGCGGGGCGGCTTTTCGCGGACTATCAAGGCGGTGGAGAGATGCCGCTGGCCGGTTACGCGACACTGCTTGGCATTTACAACGCGGCGTTCGCGGGATTGCTCTTGGCGGTAAAGCAAACGGGTCGTCAATTGCCGAAACAGTTCAGCTACGCCGATCTTGTGTTGCTCAGTCTCTCGACTTACAAGTTGAGCCGCATTATCAGCAAAGACCGCGTGACGAGTCCGCTTCGTGCGCCGTTCACCGAGTACGAGGGACCAGCCGGCGCGAGCGAAGTGAAAGAGAAAGTTAGAGGAGATGGAATGCAACGCGCCGTCGGTGATTTGCTGACCTGCCCATGGTGTTTAGGGCCGTGGGTCGCGGGGGCTTTAGCGGTCGGCTTGATCTTCAGGCCGCGCGCGACACGTCTGCTCGGCGGCGTCTTTGCCGCGGTGGCCGTCTCGGATTTTTTGCAGCACGCCACGGCAGCGCTCAAAAAGACAGAGCAGTAGCGGAGCGAACGCGCACCCGTTGAAAGACGAGCCGTTGAGGGAAGAGGCCAACGTGAGTGATGAGATGACCAACGGGAAAAGCGAACTTAAACGAGTCAGACCGCCGGATGCGGGTCAGCCCGGCGGGCGAGTGTCGCGGGGCCGCGCGGAAACGCCTGCCGCGCGGAGACCGGAAGTCGTCGTCGTGACCGGCGCATCGGCGGGCGTCGGACGCGCCGTGGTGCGCCGGTTCGCGCGGGAGGGAGCTTCTGTCGGATTGATCGCGCGCGGATTGGACGGTCTGGAAGGGGCGCGGCGAGATGTGGAAGCAGCCGGAGGGCGTGCGCTCGTGCTGCCGTTGGATGTCGCGGACGCGGCGGCGGTCGAGGGAGCGGCGGCGCGTGTGGAAGCGGAGTTTGGTCCCATTGATGTCTGGATCAACAACGCGACCACCTCCGTCTTCTCGCCGATCAAGGAGATGCAGCCGGAAGAATTCAAGCGCGTCACCGAAGTCACCTATCTCGGTGTCGTCTATGGCACGCAGGCGGCGCTCAAACGAATGCTGCCGCGCGACCGTGGAATGATCCTCCAAGTCGGTTCCGCGCTCGCTTACCGGGCGATTCCTTTGCAGTCGGCCTACTGCGCGGCGAAGCACGCGATTCAGGGCTTCACTGAATCGCTGCGCTGCGAGTTGATCAACGACGGGTCAAATGTTCATGTGACGATGGTCAATCTGCCTGCCGTGAACACGCCGCAGTTTGGTTGGAATAAGACGCGGCTGCCGAATCATCCGCAACCCGTCCCGCCGATTTATCAGCCGGAAGTAGCCGCCGAAGCGATTTACTTCGCGGCGCACGCCCGCCGGCGCGAGATGAGCGTCGGGATGCCGACGGTGGTGGCGATCTACGGCAACAAACTCGCGCCGGGCTTGGGCGATTACTACCTCGGCTCGCAAGGCTACGAATCGCAGCAGACGGAGGAGCCGATTGAGCCGAACCGTCCCGATAATCTGTGGGAGCCAATCGCGGGCGATCACGGCGCGCACGGCATCTTCGATGAGCGCGCGTCCGCCTTCAGCCCGCAATTGTGGGCCAACATGAATCGCGGCTGGCTGACGGCGTTCGCCGGTCTGGGACTGGCGGGCGTGGTGTGTGTCGCGCGGTGGCGAAGAAAGAGTTGAAACCGGCGCGGTCGTTCGCGGACTGTCAGCATGGCGGAGGTCGAACTTGCTTGCATCGCTGAAGCATCACTGGCCGGAATATTTGATCGAGGCGTGGGGACTCGGGATGTTTATGATTGTGGCGTGTGTGTGCGCCGCGTTCATTTTTGCTCCGGCATCGCCGCTCCACATCAGCGGCACGTTTCCCGCCAATCTGTTAATGGGACTCGGCATGGGTTTGACGGCGATGGGCGTGATGCTTTCGCCCTGGGGCAAACGTTCCGGGGCGCATATCAATCCGTCCGTGACACTGACCTTTTACCGGCTTGGCAAAATCAAAATTTGGGATGCTTTGTTTTATGTGGTCGCACAATTTATCGGTGGCACGGCGGGCGTTTTTCTCTCTTGGTTGATATTGGGCGCCATGCTCGAAGCGCCGGAAGTCAACTACGTCGTGACGATCCCGAAGGAAGCCGGCATCGCGGTGGCGTTTATCGCGGAGTTCATCATTTCTTTTGGGCTGATGATAATGGTGTTGATCACCTCGAATTCGGAGAAGCTGAAAAATCTCACGCCGTATCTGGCCGGCTTGCTGATCACGGCCTATATCGTGTTTGAGGTCAAGTATTCGGGAATGAGTATGAATCCGGCGCGGACTTTCGCTTCGGCGATAGTGGGAAATATCTGGACGGGTTGGTGGCTGTATTTCGTGTCGCCGCCCCTAGCGATGCTGACGGCGGCGGAGGTCTATCTGTTCTTCAAAGGCAGCGCAGCAGTCAAATGCGCGAAACTGCACCACCACAACAAACAGCGATGTGTCTTTTGTAATAAACAGCGCGTGACGGCAACGGCAAAGTCGAATCATCCGATTCGGGTCTGAATAATTTTCTATGAGTAGTAATCATTACGATGTCATCGTGATCGGCACGGGCGCGGGCGGCGGCACAATCGCCAACAAACTGGCGATGGCCGGCAAAAAAATTCTGATCCTCGAACGCGGCGATTTTCTCCCGCGTGAAAAGGACAATTGGAATTCGGCGGCGGTGCAGGGCGAAAAGAAATATCAAACGAAGGAAGTTTGGCAGGATGCGGACGGGAAAGAGTTTAATCCGCAGCAACATTATTATGTCGGTGGCAATACGAAAGTTTACGGCGCGGCCTTGTTTCGGATGCGGGCAGAGGATTTCGGCGAAACTCTGCATCACGAAGGTATTTCTCCGGCGTGGGAGCTGTCTTACGCGGAACTGGAGCCTTACTACGCGGCAGCCGAACAACTCTACGGCGTGCGCGGAAATCGCGGTGAAGACCCGACCGAACCGTGGTCAAGCGCCGACTATCTCTATCCGGCGGTGAGCCACGAGCCGCGGATCAAACAACTCGCGGAAGATTTTGCGGCGCAAGGTCTGACACCGTTTCACGTTCCGCTCGGCATCCAGCGGGATAACGACAATTTGTTCAGCAAATGTATCCGTTGCGACACTTGCGACGGCTACCCGTGTCTTGTGCAGGCCAAAGCCGATGCGGAGGTGGTGGCGATTAATCCCGTGCTTGGCTATCCAAACGTCACGCTGCTGACGAACGCGTTGGTCACGAATTTGGAAACGAACCCGACTGGCAGCGAAGTCACTGCCGTCAATGTCGAAAGAAACGGCGACCGGTTGAAATACACCGCCGATGTTTTCGTCGTTTCATGCGGGGCGATAAATTCGGCGGCTTTGCTGCTGCGTTC
>JACDEG010000161.1 GCA_013816505.1 Pyrinomonadaceae bacterium
TTTGACATGGATGATTTGTTTTTGCCTTGCCGTGTTGTTTGGTCACTTCACAAAACAAGGCATATTAACGAATCATCCGTCCTTTTTCTTGGTTTTGATACCAACCACAAATTCCGTTGGTATCAGGCGGTTTCAACTCAAGCAACCGCTGATAGTTTTTAATGGCAAGCTCGATGTCGCCGTTCATCATGTATGACTCGCCCAGACTGTCGTACACGTTGTAGGGTTGCGGATAAGCTTCCACGTTTAGCTTGAAGATTTCGATTGCCTCTTTAACCTTCTTTAACCCCAGCAGCCGATAACCTAAAACGCAGTTGAGCAAAAGTATTTCGGTATGAGCGTTGAGTAAAAGCGCCCTCGGGATTTGCTTTCACTTTTCCCTTTTTACATTCGCCTTACTGATTACTTCCTCCAGTTAATGACACGAAAGTTAAACTCGTCCTTGTTGAGTCGTACTTATTTCCCCACACATTGAAGTTGACAAGAGTTGCGTCAGCCCTAAGGAGGTTAGTTATCACAACCATAGATGTTATGCAGGAGTGTGAAGATTTATCCTATTGCCCATTGAGCGCCGCATGAGCTGACGCAAGGCGTGCGACCGGAACACGGTAAGGCGAACAACTCACGTAGTTCAGTCCTAATTCGTGGCAGAAGGCGATGGAACTCGGCTCACCGCCGTGCTCGCCGCAAATGCCGAGTTTGAGATCAGGCTTAACGCGGCGTCCATGATCGACGCTGATCTGAATCAGTTGACCGACGCCTTTGCGGTCGAGCACTTGAAATGGATCGTCCTCCAAAATTTTTCGCTCCACATAATACGGAAGAAAGCGTCCCGAATCGTCGCGGCTTAATCCGAAAGTGGTCTGCGTAAGATCGTTCGTGCCGAAGGAAAAGAAGTCCGCGTGAGCAGCGATTTCGTCGGCGGTGAGAGCCGCTCGCGGAGACTCGATCATCGTGCCGACAGTGTATTCAACATTCATGCCGTGCTCGCCCATCACTTGTCTGGCACCTTCGTGAATCAGTTCCGCTTGGTTGCGCAGTTCTTCGGCTGTCGAGACTAACGGAACCATGATCTCCGGCATCACAGTAATGCCTTGGCCCTGCACTTCGCAGGCGGCTTCAAAGATCGCGCGGGTCTGCATCCGCGTCACTTCCGGGTAAAGCAGACCGAGCCGACAACCGCGCAGTCCGAGCATCGGATTGGTTTCGCGCAGCCGCTCCACCTGTCTTTGCATCTGCCGCTTTTTATCAATCTCGTCGAGCAGTAAGTTCATCTCGTGAATCGTTTTCGCTTGGAGCAGAGACATCTTTAATTCAGCGAGTTCGCCGAGCAGATCAATCAGGTTCGGCAAAAATTCGTGTAGCGGCGGGTCGAGCAAACGGATCGTCACCGGCAAGCCGTCCATGGCGCGGAAGATGCCCGCGAAGTCTCCTTTCTGCAAAGGCAACAGTTTATCCAGAGCTTTTTCACGCGCTCGTACTCCGTCCGCCAGAATCATTTCGCGCATCGCCGCCAATCGTTCTTCACCGAAGAACATATGTTCGGTGCGACACAACCCGATGCCCTCCGCTCCGAACTCACGAGCGACGCGCGCATCGTGCGGAGTATCAGCGTTTGCGCGCACACGCAGGATGCGCAACTCGTCAGCCCAACTCATAAATTCCTGAAACTTGTCTCCGAGCTTCGGCTGCGTCGTCGGCACTTGTCCGAGAAAAATGCGTCCCGTCGTGCCATCAACGGTAATCCATTCGCCTTTCGGAACAGCCGTGCCGTCAACGTTGAACTGCTGGTGATTGTAATCAATGTTCAAAGCGTTCGCGCCGGTGACGCAGGGTTTTCCCATGCCGCGCGCAACCACTGCCGCGTGGCTGGTCATGCCACCGAAGGCCGTCAAAATAGCTTGCGCGGAAACCATCCCGTGAAAATCGTCAGGGCTGGTCTCCTGCCGCACGAGAATCACCTTCGTTCCGTTCTGCGCCGCCTCTTCCGCTTCATCCGCATTGAAGACGACGATGCCTTGCGCGGCGCCGGGACTAGCGGGCAGACCTGTCGTCAAAACTTTTGTTTGGACGTCGGCTGAAACGGTCGGATGCAACAGTTGATCGAGTTGCGTCGGAGCAACGCGCCGGACGGCATCACGCTTATCGATTAGTCCTTCGTGAACCATCTCGACCGCGACGCGGACGGCAGCCGCGCCGGTGCGCTTCGCTGAGCGCGTTTGCAGCATCCAGAGTTTGCCCATTTCGACGGTAAACTCGATGTCCTGCATATCGCGGTAGTGCTTCTCCAAACGCTCTGTAATCGTTACTAATTGTTCATAGACGCCAGGCAGTTCGTCGTGCAGTTGGCTGATGTGATTCGGCGTGCGAATGCCTGCGACGACATCCTCACCCTGCGCGTTAAGCAAATATTCGCCGTAGAGAGTCTTTTCGCCGGTTGAAGGGTTGCGCGTAAACGCGACGCCCGTGCCACTCTCCGCGCCCATATTGCCGAAGACCATCGCTTGAATTGTGACGGCTGTACCGATGTCGTCGGGAATGCGATTGACGCGGCGATAATCCATCGCGCGCCGTCCCATCCACGAATCGAAGACGGCCGCGATTGCCATGCGTAGTTGTTCGTGCGGGTCTTCTGGAAAATCGTGACCATGCTGTTCGGCGAAGATGATGCGCTTATATGAGGTGATAATGTCGGAGAGTTGATCGGTTGAAAGATCGGTGTCGCGTCCTCCAATGGTCTGCGCTTTGTAACGGTCGAGCACACGCTCAAACTTCTCATACGCGACGCCCATCACGATTTCGCCGAACATCGAAATGAAACGACGATACGAATCGAGCGCGAAGCGCAAATCACCCGTCTGCTCCGCCAGACCGCGCACAGTTTCTTCGTTCAATCCGAGATTAAGCACGGTATCCATCATGCCCGGCATCGAGATCGCCGCACCCGAACGAACCGATACCAGTAAGGGATTGGTGTGGTCGCCAAAAACTTTGCCGACTCGCTCTTCAACACTTTTCAGCGCCGTGCGAGCCTGCGTCCACATTCCTTCGGCAAAGACTTTGCCAAGCATATAGTAAGCGTTGCAGGCTTCAGTCGTCGTAATGAAACCGGGCGGCACAGGCAGTCCGGCGCGCGTCATGTCGGCGAGTCCTGACCCCTTGCCGCCGAGTAAATCCTTATCCTCTCCGCCAGTTTCTTCAAAGAGATAAACCCATTTGTGGTCACGATCATATTCCATACTATGTTACCTCTAAGAATTTAAACGCTACGAGCCGAAGCCTTAATAACTCAGAAGTGAGCGGTGACAAGTAATAGGTGACATGAAAGAACGAGCGTGCGAGCGGGGCGGTGTGTGCGCGAAGAAGATGATCTCGTGCGATAAATGTTCGGCTCAAGTGTTCGGGTCGCGGCCGCGCACAATCTAAACTGTCCTGTCACCTATCACCATTTACCTGTCACTTCTGAGATATTTGCTGTCTCACAGGATTGAAAACCTGAAACCTGAGCCACTCAGTTTCGTGATGATCGTATGCGCTTTGACCGGAGATGTACACCGTCCTGACGTTGTTGAGCGCGAAGCGCGGTGTTTCGACTGCCAAACGATTCTTCAAGAAGATGATGATGAGAGCCGCTCATCGGCGAGTTCCTGGCGCAACGCGAGCGTCTCCGGCAATCGCACCCGTTTCAGGTCTTGTCCTGTATCACTTTCCTTATACTTCAGCAGCACTGTCATGACACGGCACGGATGAGCAAACCATTGCATAACAGTAATTCACCTTTGAGTGTGCAGTGCTGAACCGGATCGCGCGGATCCTATCAGGTGGGATAATCACGCCGCCCAATTGGGTGGTCGGGAGGGTTGTGTGGCAAAGATTAAAGAAAGGCACAAAGGTTTTGGACCAGTCTCTTGCTGATGCCGCAACCTGGAAGAGGTGTAGCAGTCACGTCCTGACTTTTACAGCGTATGTGCTGCGACCTTCCCTGCGTGCTCCGTCCCGTGTTCGTGAAAATGAATGTGGATGTATGTCAAGCTATCGAGGCTGTGCTGATGAATATGCACGTCCCTATTATCACTACGCGCTAAAGCCTCTGTTTCAACTAATTCTCAACATATTCGGGGCAACTGCTCGCCGACGAGCATGTCAACGATGCGCGTGCCGCCGAAGCCCGTTCGCATCGCGACAATTCCCTGTGGTTCGGCCTTCACCTCGCCGATGATGCAGGCATCCCGACCATAAGCGTTCTGCTTCATGCGAGCGACAAGCGATTCCGCAACGTCGGCTGCCACTATTGCAACCAGCTTTCCTTCATTAGCGACATAGAGTGGATCGAGACCCAAAATCTCGCACGCGCCCTTCACCTCTTCGCGCACCGGAATGAGGTTTTCCTGAATCTCGAGACACACTTCGGAGCTGAGCGAGATTTCGTTAAGAGTCGTCGCCACGCCGCCGCGCGTCGGGTCGCGCAAACAGTGAATTGCGTCTATCGAACGGACGCACCTAGCCTCATCAATCATCTCCTGGACGAGCGTGCCGAGTGGCGCGGTGTCGCTCTCAACCTCCGTCTCAAGCTCAAGCTCGCCGCGCGCGATCATGATGGTTGTTCCGTGATCCCCAATCCGACCGCTCACGATAACTTTGTCTCCCACCTGTGCGCGCGAAGCGGAAAGCTGTATATCTGATTCGATCACGCCGATGCCTGCGGTATTGATAAAAATCTTATCCGCGCTTCCCTTCTGCACGACCTTCGTGTCGCCGGTGACGACTTCGACGCCCGCCTCCGTCGCAGCCGCGCGCATTGACGCGAGGATGCGTCTCAAATCTGCAATGGGGAAACCTTCTTCCAGGATGAACCCGGCGGAAAGATACAAAGGACGCGCGCCGCTCATTGCAAGGTCGTTGACCGTGCCGCTAACGGCGAGACGACCAATGTCGCCGCCGGGAAAGAAGATTGGCGTAACCACGTAAGAGTCCGTGGTGAATGCAAGGCGAGACGCGCTTGACCCATTGGCAATCTCGAAGACCGCTTGATCCTCAAGCGCTTCGAGCAGCGGATTGCGAAGATATTCAAGAAAAAGTCCTTCGATCAGCTCGTGCATGGCACGGCCCCCGCTGCCGTGCGCGAGCGTGATCTGCTCGTCCCTGAATTTGTGCTTTCTCCGTCGCGCACGTTCCACGCGCTCGAACAGCGGGCTGGGTGTGAATGTGTCGGTCATATCTTTTGCACTGTACGTTGACGTAGCCAGTCATCAATTTCATCCACGCCCCACCGGTCAGCTTCGACGGCAAGCACGGTTTCAATTACTTCCTTGATTGGAGCGACCATCTCCATGCCATTACGCAAAATGAAATCTTCGACTAAAGCGGTCGCCGTTCGCTTGTTGCCGCCGACCCACGGATGATTCTTTATCATGCCGAAGCAAAGCGTCGCGGCTTGACGAATGAGGTCTGCCTTTTCGTAGCGGGCGGCTTGTTGCGGTCGAGCCAGTGCGGATTCAATCAACCCGCGATCAGAGATGCCAATGCGCGTCTCGCCTGAAGAGCGCATCGCCTTGATGTGAATGAAAACAGCTTCGACGTAAGAAATGTAATTGATCTCTTCAATCGCCAAGCCGTTTCAACTCCTCAAATGTCTCTTTGTTCTTTTCGAGAATATACTGCACCCTCTCAGCAAACTCCGGCGAGGGCGGCGGCAGAATCTCCGTCTCGACGCTTCCATCTTTGGCGTGAAGCACGATCAGCGAGCCTTCGGGTACGCCCAACACCTCCGCCATCTCCGGCGGCAATTCGACAGCCCAACTTAGTTCCGTCTTTCGTGGCGTCAGTAATTCACTCATCTCTCAACTCCATCCACCATCATGCCCAAGCGATGGTTTCCGTTACACATCAACCATTGTTATCACATCTTTCGCATCGTATGTTTACGTAACCAATCATCAATCTCATCCACGCCCCAACGATCAGCTTCGATGGCGAGCGACGTTTCGATATTATCTCTGGTCGAAGCCACTACCTCGATGCTGTTGCGAAAGAGAAATTCATCAACGAGTGCGGTCGCGGTTCGTTTGTTACCGCCGACCCACGGATGATTCTTGACCAAACCGAAGTGAAGTGTGGATGCCTGGCGGATAAGGTCTGCGCCTTCGTATGCGGCGGCTTGTCGAGGTCGAGCCAATGCGGACTCGACCAATGTGCGATCACATACGCCGAACCGCGTTTCACCCCATATTCGCATCAACTCAATGTGTAGGAGGACGGCCTCAGAATAAGAGATGTAGTCGATCTCTTTAGTCGCCAAGCCGTTTCAACTCCTCAAACGTCTCTTTATACTTTTCGTGAATTCGACGCGCCGACTCTTTAAGTTCAGGCGAGGGCGGCGGCAGAATCTCCGTCTCGACGCTGCCACCTTTGGCGTGAAGCACAATCAGCGAGCCTTCGGGTACGCCCAACACCTCCGCCATCTCTGGTGGCAATTCGACAGCCCAGCTTAGCTCCGTCTTTCGTGGCGTGAGTAATTCAGTCATCTCTCAACTCCACCCACCATCATGCTCAAACAGTCTTCAAGACTTTCCGCCGTTTGACGAAATTAAACTCAATATGCTTTCTCTGTTGGAAGTAATTCCGGTTTCTTCGGCGGCAAATAAACGACTTTACGCCGAGTCATTTTTCCCTGTTCTTTGATATCTTTGTAGATTGCATTAAGGTCATAGTTAAACTTTGCCGCGTACTCATCGCGCACTTTTCGCACTTCCTCGACTATTTCATCTTTTCACCTACTTAACTCCCTAAAAGTTCTTCCGGTGTGCAAATCGCCGGCGGCTCGAACCGCTTCACACCGAACGCTCCGCGATCTTCGACAGCCGACCGAAGTTGTAATAAGCGGCGCACGCGCCTTCGGATGAGACCATGCACGAGCCAATCGGTGTCTCCGGCGTGCAGGCCGTGCCGAAGACTTTGCACTCCCACGGCCTCTTCACGCCCTTCAGAATCTCGCCGCACTGGCACGCCTTCGGGTCGGCGATGCGAAGTCCGGGCACGTCGAACTTAAACTCCGCGTCGAACGCGGCGTATTTTCTCTGAAGCTTCATCCCGCTGTGCGCAATCGAGCCGAGTCCGCGCCACTCGAAATAGTCGCGCGGCTCGAAGACCTCGAAGAGCACTTCGAGGGCTTTACGATTACCGTCGCGGCTGATGCAACGCGCATACTGATTCTCCACCTCCGCGCGCCCTTCCACGACTTGCTTGACGATCATGTAGACCGATTGCAGTATGTCCAGCGGTTCAAAGCCGGCGACGGCGACCGGCTTGCCGTACTCGCGCGGGACGAATTCATAAGGGCGCGTGCCAATCACGGTGCTGACGTGGCCGGGGCCGAGAAAACCGTCGAGCTGCAAATCAGGTGAATCCAGTAAGGCTTTGAGCGCGGGCACAATCGTGATGTGATTACAGAAGGCGCTGAAATTCTCCACTCCCTCCTTAGCCGCCTGAAGGATGGTCATGGCGGTCGAAGGGGCGGTCGTCTCAAAGCCGAGGGCGAGGAAGACAACCTGCCGCTCTGGATTCTTCTTCGCAATCTTCAATGCGTCGAGCGGTGAATAGACCATGCGAACGTCCGCGCCCGACGCCTTTGCATCGAGCAGGCTGGTCTTCGATCCGGGCACGCGCATCGCGTCACCGAATGTGGTAAAGATGACACCGGGCTGCTCGGCTATCGAAATCGCGTCATCAACGCGCCCCAGGGGAATCACGCAGACGGGGCAGCCCGGCCCGTGAATCATCGTGATGTTTTCGGGTAGCAAATCCTCTATCCCATACTTGAAAATGGTATGCGTGTGGCCGCCGCAGACCTCCATGATTTTGAGCGGGCGTGTCGCCAACTGCGCGATCTGCTCAGCCAGTTTTTGTGCGATGTCGCCTTGCCTGTACTCGTCTATGAATTTCATGCTGCGCCTCCGTCTATCTTATTCTTCGACCATCGAGCGATGTTCCAGGTAAGTATGCACCATGTCCCACGTCGTGTGATAAAGCGCGACGTGCGATTCCTGTATCCGGTGGATGCTCGCTGTGGGAACGGTGAGGCAGAAGTCGAGCGCGCCCGCCGCGTGCATCGCGGCCATCTTGCCGCCGTCACCACCAGCGTAAGCTATCGTGGCGAGTTTCATCCGGCGCGCGGTTTCAAAAACGCGGACGATGTTTTCGGAGTTTCCGCTCGTCGAGAGTCCCAACAATATGTCGCCAGGGCGTCCGAGCGCGATGACTTGACGCGAAAAAATGTCGGCGAAGCTCACGTCGTTTGCTACAGCCGTGACCATCGCCATGTCGTTCGCCAGACAGATCGCGGGCAGCGCCTTACGCCCGACAGTGATCGGGTGCATAAACTCGACGGCGATGTGTTGCGCGTCGGTCGCCGAGCCGCCGTTGCCGCAGACGAGTAGCTTACCACCACGATGGAACGCTTTCGCCATCTGAAGCGCTGCCGCGAGAATGGCGTCTTTATTATCTTCAAAGAACCTGGCGCGCACCTCGTCGCTTTCGCGCACCTTCTCCAATAGCGAAAAGCGCAGTTCTTCCGTCAGCTCCGGCGGCTTCTTGTCATCTTCGTGCAGGAAGGGGTAAAAAGCGCGAGAGAAATCTTCAGTTGTTTTGGACATCCCACCCCTCCTATTCCAAAGAAGTGCTGAACTCATCAAACTCAGCTTGATAATCACCGATCTCCTTCAACACGCGGAGCGTCTCTTCGGCTTCATGCACGTCAATTTTGCTCATGGCGAAACCAACGTGAATCAACACGTATTCACCCACGCGAGTATCGTCGAGCATCCCCGTGTTGATGTTACGGCGGACTCCTCCGACATCAACTTTGGCGATGCTGTTTTCTGCATCAACAATCTCGATGATCTTTCCGGGTATCGCTAAACACATCAGCTAAATCCTCCCTGATGCAAGGCGCGCACCTGCGACCGCCGCCTGACCGAAGCTTATGCCGCCGTCGTTTGTCGGCACGCGACTGTGCGTAAAGACCTCAAAGCCATCACGCCTGAGCATCCGGCACACATTTTCCAGAAGAAACATGTTTTGAAAGACTCCTCCCGATAACGCTACTCGGTTGAGTCCCCGCTCATCTCTCACATGGCGCGCGATTGCCGCAATCAGAGAGGCCACTCCGAAGTGAAACTTTGCGGAAACCTTTTGCGGAGAAAGCCCGTCGAGCAAGTCTTCAACCGCTCGTCGAACTACCGCTTTGACACCAATAATGTTCTCACCTGCTACGATCTCAAATTCGTATCCTTGAATGCAATCGGGATCGGCTATCGCTTCCAATTCAATCGCCGCCTGGCCCTCATAGTTGACTGTATTTCTCAGTCCTAACAGGCTCGAAACGGCATCGAAGAGCCGGCCCATGCTCGATGTTTCAGGGCTGTTCGTGCCGGTTTCAATCATCCTGCGGAGAATCGTCCAAGCTTTCAGATCCATGTTTTGAATGAACGGTAGATTCAGGTTCGAAAAATCGTCTCCGAAGGTTCGATGCAGATAACTGGCAGCCATCCGCCAAGGTTCGCGGATCGCCCTAGCGCCTCCCGGCATCGGAATGTACTCAAGATGCGCGATGCGTTCGGCTGCTTGAAAGTCTGCGACGAAGAATTCGCCGCCCCACATCCGCCCATCACTACCGAAGCCCAGGCCGTCCATCGCCACGCCGATGACTTCGCCCTCGATGCTGTTATCGGCCATGCAACTTGCGATGTGCGCGTGATGATGCTGGACGCCGATTTTAGTTTGGTTTTCATCGAGCGCGAGCGCGTATTTGGTCGAGAGGAATTCAGGGTGCAGGTCGTAGGCCACGACCTCAGGTTGGAGATGGAAGAGCCGCTTATAGTGCTCGATGCCTTGCTCGAAAGACAAGAGCGTCTCAAGATTTTCCAGATCGCCGATGTGATGGCTGACGAAGGCGTAATGGTCGCGCGTCAGGCAGAAAGTATTTTTCAGTTCCGCGCCGCAGGCGAGAATCTCTTGATCAAATTTGAACCCGGTCTTGATGGGCGCGGGAGAGTAACCACGCGAGCGACGCATGACGATTGCGGATTGCGGATTGCGGATTGCGGATTGATATTTTGCAAGGCGAACGATTGAATCATCAGTACGCATGAATATCCGACGATTGTGGAGCAGAAAATAATCGGCGATGTTGCTCAATCGCTCAATCGCGTCTTCGTTTTCGTAACAGATCGGCTCATCGGAGACGTTGCCGCTCGTCATCACCAGCGGGCCATCGAAGTCCTCTAAAATCAGATGATGCACCGGCGTGTACGGCAGCATGAAACCGAGCGTGCGCAGGCGAGGTGCAACGGCTTCGGGGAGAATTGAGTCAATTCTCTTTTCGAGCAGCACAACGGAGCGGCGTTCGGAATTAAGTAGAGCCGCTTCCGCTTCAGAGACAAGGCAATACTCTCTGATGACATCAACGGACTTTGCCATCAACGCGAAAGGCTTATCTTCCCGGTACTTTCTCTGCCGCAGGCGCTCGACCGCTTCGGCGCTGAGCGCATCGCAGGCCAGGTGAAATCCGCCGATGCCTTTGATCGCGACTATCTTTCCATCGCGGATTGCAGATTGGAGAATGCGGATTGAGGAAGGGTCATTGTCTTCCAATCCGCAATCGAGGAGTCCATTTGCATCCATCAGTTTCAAACGCGGCCCACACTGCGGGCACGCTGTCGGCTCGGCATGAAAGCGACGATCCAGCGGGTTCTTATACTCTGCGCGGCACTGAGCGCACATCTCGAAATCCCGCATCGTAGTCTGCGCGCGATCATACGGAATGTCTTCGATGATCGTAAAGCGGGGCCCGCAGTTGGTGCAGTTGATGAAGGGATAACGGTAGCGCCGATCCTCTGGGTCGAACAATTCTTTGAGACAGTCGGCGCAAGTGGCGATATCAGCGGAGATGGGAGTAAACTTCTCTCCGTTCAATGTGCTCTCGACGATGCGGAAGTCCTGATAATTCGCCAGGTCTAAATTATCACGGCGCTCGACTGACTCAATCAGGGAGAGCGGGGGCGGGTTCAATGTGATCTCATTAATAAAGCGATCAATAGTACTCGATTCGCCTTCAATATCTATGAGGACGCCGGCGGGGCTATTGAGAACTTGACCTCTGAGCGCACCCCGGCTTGCCAGCGAGAAGACGTAGGGGCGAAAACCGACACCTTGAACGATGCCCCGTACTTGTAGTTGAGTTCGTGTGGGCATGAATAACTTTCAGTTCAACATATAAAGTCATCTAATTTAGATGAAGACTGTGCAAATTAAAGCTCTTTGTTTTCAGTAGTTTCGCCGTTTCACGTGGCTCTTGAAAAGGATTCCAGGAAACGGCCTTCAGCCGAAGTTAAAAAGCTCGATAAACCACAGCGTTTTCGCTTCGGGATTTATGCACAGGCTTCGATTAAGTACTACATCTCAACTGGCGCTATTCAAGCTGAC
>JACDEG010000162.1 GCA_013816505.1 Pyrinomonadaceae bacterium
GTAGACAATGCGGCAACTCCTCCGCCGGTGTGGCTCGATGAGTTGAACCTCGATCCGCGTCAGCGCGTCGTGGCGGGATTCGGCACACAGGTCGTGCAGAGCCAGCAGGAGCAGTTGATGGCATCGGCATGGGAGCAAGCGGGCGAAATCGAGCGCGCCAATCAACGGTTGCGTCAGGAGCAACTCAGCCTGGCGATCAATGCCGTGCTGCACGTCAAACATTTCAGCCGGCTGAGTGAAGATGCCTTGCTGCAAGTCGCGGCACCCGCACAGGCGCGCGTGGTGTGGGCCGACCCGCCATCAAACAACACGCCGAATAAGCCGATGTCGTTGCAGCAGCGAATCGCCGATGCCGTCGTACCCTCGCAGGCAGTTGCCGGGGCGACCCGCCGTCTGATGCGACCGCGCGGCGCGATCAGTCGCCGCGTCGCAGTGCGGGGCGGACAGCGGACGGGCGGTCTCGTCACTAAGCTCAACATTCCATCGACGACATCACTGCCGTCAGGGTCACAGCTTGGCGGCTTCGTCACGATTAACAAAATCTCCGAGAGCATTCCATCGCTGGCGCAGGTTGTCCGTTCCGAGAATGCCACCGAACAGGCTATGCGCGCCGCCGCGCCGAGTCCTTTATTCCAGGTGGTGAACGAGGGAGAGGCGATGCCGCTACGTGTGTTTGTGGGCGTCGACTCGGCAGCGGCGAAGCTCTTCCGCGAAGCCGCCGCGACGCATCAAGCGAAACTCAATCCCATCGGCATCTCGATCTTCAAACCTCGTCCACAACTGCAACTGTCCACGCTCAAGACGACGCTGCTGCAACGGCTCGATCCGGCGATGACCATCAAGCTGCGCGTGCGGGCAGTAATTCAAACCACTGCCGACCAAACCTCGCAGGCTGATCCGCTAAACACGATTCTGGCCGCGCCCGACTTTCCGCAGCCGATGTATGAAGCGTTGCGCGACCTATCGCAAGAGTTGTTGCTGCCGGGCCTGGAGCGCGTGCTACCGAACACCGTCACACTGCTTGAAACCAACGATAAATTCGTCGAGTCGTTTCTGGTCGGGTTGAACACAGAGATGGCGCGCGAACTGCTCTGGCGGGGGTTTCCAACCGATCAGCGCGGCACCTGCTTCCGGCGGTTCTGGGACGCACCACAACCGGACATCGAATCGATTCACAAATGGGGTGCGAAGGCACTCGGGCAGAATGCCGTCGGAGCCGGGCCGCAAAAGAAGGTTGTGCTGTTGATTCGCGGCGAACTGTTGAGCCGGTATCCGAACGCCGTGATTTACGCGGCGAAGGCGGTCATCAATGCTGGCAAGCGCGAACCAGGGCCCGTCGAACTGCACCCGATCTTTCGCGGCACGTTGCAACCGGACGTTGTTTTTCTGGGCTTCAACCTGACTGTCACTGACGCCGTCGCCAATCCCGGCTGGTTCTTCATCATTCAGGAACAACCGACCGAACCGCGCTTCGGCTTCGACGTGGGCACAGACTTCGGCGCGCGGACGCACGTCTCCATGGCACTGCCGCCGCCCGCTTCAGTCACGTTGCCGCCGAACGCCGTGTGGCGCAGGAACGCGGCGCATATGGCCTATATCACGCGGCAACAGCCGGTGCGGATCGCCATTCACGCGACGCAGATGATTCCTTAGAATTGAAAATAATACTTTCACCGCCGAGAACGCTGAGCACATAACATTTCACCTACCACTTATATGTTGGACCTTAAATTCCTCCCACCGATAGTCTCTGCGACCCAACCGCCGCCCGAAATGAACGTGTCGCTGATCGCTGGCGACCGCCCGCTCGCGCTCTTTCCAGTGCGCCTGGAGACGCGCTTCTTTCCGCAGCCTGATGGCAGTTTCGAACTGCGCGTGCGGGTTTATCCCGATCAGGTTCATCTGGACTCGCATGAGCCGGAACTGACCGCTCAAGAGATAATCTGGGGTCAACATTTCTGGGAACAGGACTGGCGCGCAGGCAATGACGAAGAGGCGCGTCGACGCGCATGGCAACAGCTTGCCGACCACTTCGATCCGCGACGTGCGGCGTGGGTGGCGCGCGCTCTCAAACCGCTCAACCCTGCAGAGCGGCCCGCTGCGCCGGTGCCCGCCAATCAGCCTTTGCCGAAGCCGCTACAATTTCCGTCGCCGCCTCCCGGTTCCGGCAAATCCGAAAGCTGGTCGCGCGCGCCGCTGGCTCGACTGCTGCCTGATCGCTGGGTGGCGATTGCTTACTCGCGCGGAAGTCTGGCGGGGATCGTCTCTGGCAAAGACATTCCTGATCCGCTCGCGGCTGGCCCCGACCCACAAGCTAACGTCGCCGCGACGGACGAACAACTCGCGGTTGATGGCGGAATGAAATGGTTAATCGATTTCGACGCGGCGGAAGCCGCCGGGATGGGCCTCCGTTTGAAATTATCCAATGAGACAGCACAAGCCGGATTGGATGTGTTGCTGGTGATGGGCGTCAAGGCTTCGCTGAACAGCGCGGATTCAACGAAGAGAATCAGCGCTCTGCTCGACGCGCACAATTACACCGATGGTCTGAGCTTTCTGCTGCACGGCACACCGTCCAACAACACGCCGGACGCGCCCTCCGGCTTCAGTTCGCGCGACGCCGGACAGCAACAGAGCTATCTCGCTCAACTGCCCGCGAACACATTCAGGGTGGGCGACGAATCGAACGGCGACACGTTCGCCCGCGCGTTGGGCCTTTCACCGAACGTCGCCAAGGCAGTGATCAAACTGACCAATACCACGACGAAAGAACAACTCGACGCGCGCCAGATGAACACGGCGTTGTGGGCGGCAACGTGGGGCTATTACCTATCGAACATGATCGGCAGGGAAGGGAACAATCTGACCGACGATGATTTGGCTTGGGCGCGCGATCATTTCATCAACCACGTGCGCGCCGCTGGACCACTGCCAAGCTTGCGCGTCGGCAAACAGCCTTACGGAATCTTACCCGTCACTTCGCTCGACAACTGGTCGCCCAAAGTCGGCGAGGAGGCACAGGTGGCGCGCGACGTATGGCTGAAAGATTTGCTACTTAAACTGCGCGACCGTGTGTGGCGTCCGAACCTGACGACGGTGGCGCGTCTCGGTCGCAGCCACGATCCTGACCAGGACCTCGCTGCCGTGATGGCGAGCGACGGTCTGTCATCCAGCTACGTCGCGCGCGGTGTGATGGGGCGACACTACCTGCAACATCTGTGGTGGTTTCTCGGCATCAACATGGACCTCCGCGGATGGTGGCGCAAGCAGGAAGAGTTGACCGGCGCGACACTCACAACGCTCGATGTCCGGTGGAGGTCGCGTCTGACGCGCGCAGCATATGCCGACCGATTGATGTCGGTGAAAGCGCCGCTCACGCAAGGAGGAGATGTTTCTGAAACCACGCCGCTCGCGCCCAACTACATTGACGCGCTGCTGAAAGTCGCGAGCCTCGATACGTTGCTCAAAGAGACCGACGCGCCCGCGAGTTTGCTTCACGCGCTGCTGCGCCATTCGATGCTGCTTGAATACGCCAACGCCGCCGCACGTCTGCTCTTCAACAACGGCACACCGCTGCCGGCGCTGTTCAAAGATCAGGAGATGATCGACATCTCGCCGCAGTCCACGACGCTGACATCAAGCTGGCAATTGAATCAGCCGATTCCAACTATCACCGGCAGTCAAACGCTCGGCGAACATCTATTGAAGCTGACCACCTTTCAAGACCCGAATGTGGCGGCGATTGGTGAATTCCGCAAGAGCCTGGCGCATTTGAAAACATTAAGCAGTGCGCGTCTGGAACGATTGCTGGCGGGCACGCTCGATTGTTGCGCGCACCGTCTGGATGCGTGGATCACGTCGTTTGCGACGAAGCGATTGGACGCGATGCGTCGAGCGAACCCAACCGGCGTCTATTTCGGCGGCTACGGCTGGGTGGAGAATCTGAAGCCCGCGCCTGCGCGCGCTGTGACCGTTGCGCCCGCTGGCGAGCAAGCGCCGATCTATCTGACACCTGACGATCCGGGATTTGTCCACGCGCCGTCGCTGACGCAGGCCGCGACGGTCGCGCTGTTACGCAACGGCCATCTGACACATTCGACGGCGGCGGTGCGCGACCTGCTGGCGATTGATCTTTCGTCGGAGCGCGTGCGGTTGGCGAACTGGCTGCTCGACGGTGTGCGGCAGGGGCAGCCGCTGGGAGCGCTTCTTGGCTACCGGTTCGAGCGCCGCTTGCACGAACTGAAGCTAGATCACTTCATCAAACTGTTCCGCGACCTTGCGCCGCTGGCCGGGACGCTGCAACCGACGGAACTGCCGGTCGAAGCCATTGCCGCGAACAATGTGGTGGATGGATTGAAGCTGCATCAGCTTTGGAAACAAAAGGGCGTCGGTATTTTCGTAGGCCTACCACACCCGACGATGTTTCAAGCCGTCATCGCGGAATTGAATGCGCTGCACGAAGCGTTGGATGCCGTCAGCGATGCAGTTGTGGCTGAGAGCGTCTATCAAGTCGTGCGCGGCAACACGGCGCGCGCGGCCAGCACGCTCGACGCCGTGGCGCGCGGAGAAGCACCCCCGCCGGAACTCGAAGTCACACGCACGCCCCGCAGCGGCGTGGCTTTGACTCATCGCCTGGTGACGCTCTTCAGCGGCAGTCCAGCCGCCTTGCCCGAATGGCAGAACGCCGCGCAATCCTTCCGCGCTGTCGCCGAACCGCACCTGAATGCATGGGCGGCGAAGCTGCTCGGCAATCCGGCCAACGTCCGCTGCGTCATCGAACGATTTGACCCAGAGACCGGCCAGGTGGCAGAAACTAAAGAAATCAGAATCAATCAACTGCGAATGTCGCCGCTCGATTTCATCTACGCCGTCGAAGGCGGCAGCCAATCTCAACAGTCGGAGATCGAACAGCGCCTCCTGTTTGCGATCACGCGCCGGCCTGATGGTTTTCCAGCGAATGCGATATTGCGCATCAACCGCAGCCGCAATTCGAACTGGAAACTGAACGAGTTGAGCTACGGCGAATTCGCCGAGTTGGTGCGAGCGGCGCGCGGAGTCGTGACCAACGCACGCGCCATTGACGCCGGCGATCTGAATCTGCCGGAGCGCACTCAAAGCGTCACGGTTGACATCACCGAACTGGAAACGCGCGCCAATCAAGCCGAACAATCGCTGCGACAGACTTTCGTCAATTTGCAGCGGCAATTGAACCCGCCTGCCGGCGTCCCCGCTGCCACTCAGGCTGAACTGCTGCGCGAGTTGATTCTGCGCTTATCCAGCTTCGGCGTGCCAAGCGCGGTGCCGCTATCGTTTGCCGGCGATGCGCCCGACGACCGAGGAGTGTTGCTTGCTCAGGCAGGTTCAATCGCGAAGGAAGTCGAACAGCGCATCGCCCAACTGACGACGCTTAAAGCTGTTTTGAACCAAGCCGTAACCATTGAAGACAAGCGCGACCATCACCGCGAACGATTGCGGGCAGTGTTCGGACAAGCCTTCGTCGTTCTGCCGCGCTTCGCAGCGGGAAATGCCGATGAACTTGCCAGTGCATTCGCCGACAGCGTGAAGATGCAGGATAACGATCCGATGGCCGTCGTCACGTGGTTCCAGCGCGCCTCGCGCGTGCGCGACGGCGTCGGGAGGCTTGAGGCATCGCTGCGCTACGCCGAAGCTTTGAACACCGGCGAGAGTCTTAAATTGATTGTCGGCCAGCTTCCGTATCAAACCAACGACCGCTGGGTGGGATTGCCGCTCAAAGGTGGGAAGCAGATTCCGGGCGGGCGGATGTCGTTGGTTGTGCAGTCGTCCGTCGCGGTTGATGTGCGTAAGCCGCTGGCCGGGATTCTGATTGATGAATGGGTGGAGGTGGTGCCGAACGCGAAAGAGACGACCGGCGTGGTCTTTCAATACAACCCACCCGACGCCTCCGCGCCGCAATCTATTTTGTTGGCCGTGCCGCCCGTGCCGGATAAGAGTTGGACCGTAGGCGACCTGCACCGCGTGCTGTTAGAGACACTCGATCTGGCTCAGCTCCGCGCCGTGGATGCGGAAGCACTCGACGAAGCCGGGCATTATCTGCCCGCACTCTATTTTGCCTTCAATGTGAACAACGAAACGGTCTCGACCGATTTCACGAAGCTGGCGAAGTAATCTGAGCAGTTGGCAGTTGGCAGTAAGCAGTAGGCAGGATACAGAACACTCACCTAATGTGTGACGTTCGCGGAGAAGATCATCATGCCATCAATCACAAGCTGGACGCGGCTGGAACCGCGCACCCGCAATGCCGAGATGAGGACCAGTGTCCAGGCCAGAATCTACGACCCTCTGTGGATGCTGGCTCGGCAGTGGCAGGTCGGCGAGTTTCAGGGCGAAGACACCGGGACGCCCGTCATGGCGCGGCTACGCGCGGAAGTCGCACGGTTGACACGCTACTTCCCTGGGCCAATCGCCCCCAACACCAGAGCCACGGCCCGCGAATACGACGCCAAATCCACGCCGCTGGAAACGCTGGTTGAGCGCGAGCGTGTACGGCCACAAGCTAACCAACCAGCCGCGAAGTCTGAAAAGCTGCGGCTCGCGGTGGATGCCGGAATTCATTTTCTGCGTCTGCTGGATCAGCAACCAATTGCGCCCGCCAATCGCGAGAATTATCGCAATGCTTTCAAGCGCAAATTTCCGTTCGCCGCGCTGACCGCGGAAGAGCGCAGCACGCTCGATGACGACAGTCGCAATTTTCTCGATCTGATGGTGTCGCGTGCTATCGACGGCAGGCTGCTGTACTCAACACTGCGCGCGACGCTGCGTCCTGACGGAGGCGGCACAAGAGGCGCGCTCCCGCCCGATCTACAGATTGCCGCAGATGAGGTGGCCGAAGTCGAGAAGGCGGCGGAGATTTGGCTGCAATGGTACGAAACGCTTTTTGACGAACCGAATAACATCCCCGCGGCGTGGGTGCCTGAACGGATGGAGTATGCTTTTTCAGTAGCGACGCGCTTGAGTGAAGGTGAGCAGACGCTGACGGCTGAAGAGTATTACGAAGGTCATCTGGATTGGCACGTATTCAATATTAATGCCGAAGTTTCAATGGGCGCGGCGAATGACGACGCCTTCACGCACATTACCAACACGGTCATTCCTGCGCCGGTTAACTTTCGCGGCGCGCCCGCTACGCGCTTCTGGGAGTTAGAAGACGCGCAGGTTGATTTCGGCGCGATCCCGACGGGGCCGGCGGATTTGCCGCATCTGCTGTTGATCGAATTTGCGAACAGTTTTGGCAATGACTGGTATGTCATTCCCGTGGAATTAGATGTCGGCTCGTTGTGCCGCACGCGCTCGCTGGTGGTGACGGACACGTTCGGCGTCAGCACGCTGATCCGGCCCAACAGCGAATCGGGCGCGCAGCATTCAGCTTGGCGAATGTTTCAACTTTCGCATCAGCGACAGACCGGCCTGAGGCCTGCTTCGAATCTGTTTTTTTTGCCGCCGACGTTGATCAAAAACATTGAGGGTAAGCCAATCGAAGAAGTCTTATTCCTGAGAGACGAAACGGCCAACATGGCCTGGGGATTAGAGCGTCTGATTGAAAGTTCAATCGAGCGGCCATTGAATCGCCTCGAGGCGTCGGTCGCACGCGAGGAAGTCAGCCAATCAAACTCACCCGCAGGTGGGCCGACGCCGAACATCCCGGTCTATCGTCTGGCCACTCAAATTCCTGACTACTGGGTTCCGCTGCTGCCGGTGCAAACAGATTCTGTCACTCGTACCGTGCGACTCGTGCGAGGTGCGGTACTCAAACCGGATGGATCCCAAACTACCGTGAAAGCACAAGGCCGCGTGCTGAATCCTGAACCAGAGGCCGGTCTGGCGCTTTACGAAGAAGAAATTCCGCGCGAAGGCATCCGGGTCACGCGTAATTTCCAATACACGCGCTGGCTCGACGGAGCGACACATCTTTGGCTCGGACGCCGGAAACAGGTCGGCTGCGGCGAAGGATCAAGCGGACTGAAATTCGATACTCTTGAATCTTAAGCCGACGGCACTCGCGTCAGTGTTGCTGTGGGCGCACCTTCCGACAAGTCCAGGCTCTCGCAAGAGAAAAGAGCGTTGACACGTCAAGGCTGTTTCGGTGTGCTCTGCTGCTGCCTTCTGTGTTAAGACAGTATGCGATTTCGTTTGCTCTGAAATAGCTGCTCATGTGCTACTCGATTTGTAAAACTCGAATTAAATCATGTCTTTAATTTTCCTCGCCGGAACCGCACCGGCATTCCTTACGGAAGTCGTCTGGTTGATCGTCGCGGGAGCCGCGATAGCTTACGTCTGCAACCGATTTGGACTCGTGCCGATTGTCGGTTTCCTGCTCGCGGGCGTTTTGATCGGACCGAACGCGCTCGGACTCGTGCGCGATCAATCGCTCGTCGATGCGGCAGCAGAAGTTGGCGTCATCCTGCTGCTCTACACGATTGGTATCGAGTTCAGTCTCGTAAAACTCGCGAAGATAAAACGCCTCATCTTCGGCGGCGGCGGGATGCAGGTGGTTCTCGCGACGCTCGCGACGACAGGCTTACTCGCCCTGTTCGGCGTCGAGTGGCGAACCGGTCTCTTCACAGGCTGTCTCGTCGCGCTCAGTTCGACCGCCATTGTTCTCAAACTACTCGGTGACCGCGCCGAGACGAACAGCACGCAAGGGCAGGTCGGACTCGGACTGCTCATATTTCAAGATTTAGCGATCATCGTCATGGTGCTGCTCGTCCCCGTGATAAGCGGCACGGGCGGTTCGAGCTTGGAGATCGTGTGGGCGCTCACAAAAGCCGGCGCTATCATCGGCATCGTGCTCTTATTCGCCCGACGCTTGATGCCGAAGGTGCTGGAGATGGTCGCGCTCACCTGTTCGCCGGAACTTTTTCTTTTGACGGTCATCGCGATCTGCTTCGGCACCGCATACCTGACCAGTCTCGCCGGTGTCAGCCTCTCGCTCGGCGCTTTTCTGGCGGGACTTTTGGTGAGCGAGAGCCGCTTTAGCGAGCACGCCTTGAGCGAGATTCTGCCGCTGCAAATCCTGTTCAGCGCGACGTTCTTCATCTCCGTCGGGATGTTGCTTGATGTGAGCTTCCTCGTACGGAACTTGCCGCTCGTGTTTGGCGCGATTGCGGTCGTGCTAGTCATAAAGATTGTCACCACCAACATCAGCGTGCGAGCACTCGGCTATCGCGCGCCGGTCGCGGCGGCATCCGCATTGATGCTGGCGCAGGTCGGCGAGTTTTCGTTCGTGCTTGAGCGAGCCGGAAGAGAAGTCGGTTTGAGTCCGGCGGGGTTAGGTGAATCCGGTTCGCAGACGCTCATTGCCTCGACGGTCGTGTTGATGGTGGCGACGCCGATCCTGATGCAAGTCGGGTCACGATTCGCGCGACGTTTGGAGACAAAGTACAGCCAAGTGGCGGCGGCGCGGATGGAAGCAGAACCAACGCCGGAGAACGTGCTGTTCATGGAAGACCACATCATCGTCGCGGGCTACGGGCAAGCGGCGCGGCGGCTCGTTCATGTGCTCAAAGGCTCGCGCATCCCGTACATCATCACGACGCTCAGCCCGGAAGGCGCGAACGAAGCCGACGCACAAGGCTTGCCGGTGCTGCGCGGTGATTCGAGCAAACAGCGCACGCTGATACTTGCCGGCATCGAGCGCGCCAAGATCATGGTCATCGCCGATGACGAGCCGATGATGGCGGCGCGCATCGCGTCGGTCGCGCGGGCGACAAATCCGACGCTGCGGATCGTCGCGCGCACGCGCTATATGACGGAGATTGAACCGCTCACACGCGCCGGAGTTGACCGTGTGGTAACCGAAGAATTGGAATCGATTGTCGGCTTATTCGCCGACGTGCTATCCGACTACGGGATTTCTAATGAAGAAATAGAGAGATATGAGGAGGCGATGCGACGCGGTGGCTACGCGGCACTAATCGGCGCCCCGTCGAGTGACGAGCAGCCCGCCGTCGTCTGCGAACTGAACAACGAGCGTCTCGACTCGCGCACCATCACAATTCGCGCCGGCGCGCCGATCACGCAGCAGACGCTCGCCGAACTCGCGCTGGATAAACGCGGCTTAAGGCTGCACAACCTGCGCCGTAGCGGCGAAGTGTTAGCAGATATAACCCCAAACACCAAGCTTCAAGTTGGCGACGAACTGGTGATCTGCGGCGACACCGAAGCCTTCGCCCGCAACTCGTTGCTATTCCGTCCGACGGCGGGCGAAGATAAATCACCTCCGGTTGCCATGACAAATGACGCCGATAATCCAGGGAGTGTTGATACGGAGAAAGTGGTTAAGTTCACGCTCGACGGTAACTCCTCCGCCTGTTCTCACACTTCTCAAGCACGCGAAGTGATGCCGAGCGCGCGCGGCTGCGAAGAGTGTCTGGCGGTGGGTGACACATGGGTACATCTGCGCATCTGCATGACGTGCGGTCATGTCGGCTGCTGCGATTCATCGAAGAACAAGCACGCCTCGAAGCACTACCCGGCGACGAACCACCCGATCATCCGTTCACTCGAACCTGGGGAGGATTGGACCTGGTGCTACGCCGATATGATTTACATTTAGCCACGTTCGGGTTCATGTGGCAGCGACCCTCATGCGAGGAAGATGCGAACCATCCGTGAGCGCTTCTCTGTGCAAGAAGTGGTCGCGTGTCTGCGCCGACGCCGTCATACACAGCGACGTTTGGCGCGGCGCTCGCGCCAACGCTACGACGGCTTCGTTGATGTCGGCTACTCCAAGCATTAGAGAGTCCATCACGGCGACAACGAGTTCGTTTAATTGCCGCACTCGACCCGAGATGAAGGATGAAGAGAGCGTGAGGAAGAATTATAATCGATAGGCCATTCCTGCAACACTGCCATTTTTCGGCCATCCATTTCGAGCAACTGTTTTGACTGTCGCTATAGCGCCAAGTGAACCATCAAAGCCGCTAATATTTTTTTTGCCAGGAATGAGTAACATTAGATTTTACGCGTGTGAATCTCCTGAGTTACTTTGCCGGCTCAAGATTTCATTCGCGATGCGTGACTGGCAACCATCCACCAACGCCCATTCTTCCAGATAAGCGTGTCGGTAAATTGAAATTCCATTTCAATCGCGGTTTTGTCGTATTCCCCTTTTATGATCGTACGCCCGGTAACAACGGCGGTATTGCCATATAGACGCGGTTTCATATCCACGTTCTCGAAAACCCGATAGCGAGCTTTGCCGCTTTTAAGATCATTGATCTCATCTTCGAGGCTCGTAACACTGCCGTTGGAACTGGTTAAAGTGAAATCCTCGGTCATGTTCTTCCGTAAACTGTCTGTATCGGCGGTCTCGAAAGCCTTACAGAGCTCCTGGATAGTCTTGATGACCGATCCGCTGGTTTTTGAAGGGTGCATGTTCTGGCTGAAGACAGTGACGGTCAGAAGTAAAATACAGACTGTGAAACCGATTG
>JACDEG010000618.1 GCA_013816505.1 Pyrinomonadaceae bacterium
ATGCCGTTGTGCTGATTAACCTCGTCCTTTTGATTTTGCTCTTCTATGCCTTCACAAAATTTTTCGAATGAAACCTCTTGACTGGTTCGTGCTGGTCGGCTTCGTCACCTTCATCGTCGTCTACGGTGTGTGGAAGGGGCGTCGCAACAGCGACCTCGAAGGGTATCTGCTGGCCGACCGGCGGATGCGTTGGCACATGGTCGCGCTCTCCATCATGGCGACGCAGGCGAGCGCGATCACGTTCCTTTCGACGCCGGGGCAGGCGTACGCCGACGGCATGCGCTTCGTGCAGTTCTACCTCGGCCTACCCGTCGCGATGGTCATCCTCTCGATCACCGCCGTTCCGATCTATCATCGACTGAAAGTTTACACCGCTTACGAATATCTCGAAGGCCGCTTCGATTTGAAGACGCGCGCGCTCGCCGGCGGATTGTTCCTGATTCAGCGCGGACTCGCGGCGGGCTTAACGATCTACGCGCCGTCGCTGATCTTTTCGCTGATTCTCGGCTTAGACATCCGCTTCGTGATTCTGTTTCTCGGCGGGTTGGTTACGCTCTACACCGCGTCGGGCGGGACGAAGGCGGTCGAGCACACGCACTTTCAGCAGGCGCTGATTACAACCGGCGGGATGGTCGTCGCGTTCTTCACGATCCTCGCGCTGCTGCCGCGTGATGTGTCGTTCATCGAATCTGTTTCGGTCGCTGGTAAGATGGGACGATTGAACGCGATTGATTTTTCGTTTGACCCGGCGAACCAGTACAACTTTTGGTCGGGGCTGATCGGCGGCTGCTTTCTTGCGCTCTCTTACTTCGGCACGGATCAATCCCAGGTGCAGCGCTATCTGACAGGCCGCTCCGTCGCGCAGAGCCGCCTCGGATTGCTCTTCAACGGGATGGCGAAGGTGCCGATGCAATTCGCGATTCTGTTTCTCGGCGCGATGGTCTTCGTCTTTTACCAGTTCACGCCGCCACCCCTTTTCTTCAACCCCGGCGAGACGCGGAAGGTTCAGGCCAGCACTTCCGCCGATGAGTTTCAAACACTCGAAACGGAACACGCCGCCGCCGTTGCCGCAAAGCAGGGCGAAGTGCGCTCGCTCGTCGCGGCGATGCGGACGGGCGATGCGCAACAACTCGCGAGCGCGGAAGAGGACTTGAGGGCGGCGGAGGAGACGGTGCGCGCGATTCGTGGCCGCGCCGTCGAGTTGATGAAGGCCAACGACCCGAACGCCAACACGAATGACACCAACTATGTGTTTCTGACGTTCGTCACCAGATACATGCCGACCGGCATCGTCGGCTTGGTCATCGCCGCGATCTTCCTGGCGTCGATGTCGTCGACCGCTTCGGAATTGAACGCGCTCGCGTCAACAACGGTGGTCGACATCTACCGCCGCCTCATCAAAAAAGAGGCGAGCGAGCGACACTATCTGATCTTCTCAAAACTGGCGACGATCTTCTGGGGATCGTTCGCGATTCTGTTCGCCGAGTACGCAAGTAACCTCGGCTCGCTCGTCGAAGCGGTCAACCGCCTCGGCTCTCTGTTTTACGGCACGATCCTCGGCATCTTCCTACTCGCGTTCTACTGCAAGCGAATCGGCGGCAACGCGACCTTCCTCGCCGCCCTCGTCGGCGAGGCGACAGTGCTCGCCTGCGCGCGCTATTCGTCGGTCGCCTTTCTCTGGTACAACGTCATCGGCTGCCTCGTCGTCATCACCGCGGCGCAAGTCATCAACCCATTCGTGCGCAAAGCTGAGACGGTCTGAAGCCGGCGAACAGTTTTCAGTTTTGAGTTTCAAGTTGTGAGCTGGAAACTGAAAACTCAAAACTGCTTACTTTCGCCTTCCAACTTAGTAGACAACCTCCCTCCCGCCGTATAGTATTGAAACTCTCTTCCGCCCCCCCCCTCACATTATCTGAACAAACTAGAGGGCACCTCGTGATCAATAATTGGCCTTACGGAACCGATCTCTACCAAAGAGTCGCTCGCCCGTCGTCAGCGCGCGACATTCCATCAGAACCACGCGGGGCGACGCAGATTCGTTCCGCACAAACGTCAACCCGCGCCGGACTCGCCGGGCAACAGCGCCTCAAAAACCACATTCTTGCCGGATTGCCGGAAGAAGAGTCGACACGCATCCTTCAGCAGATGAAGACCATTGAGTTGCCTTCGAAGCGTGTCCTCTATCAAGCTGCGGAGCGCATTCGCTATGTCTACTTTCCCATTGACGCGGTGATCTCGCTGGTCTCTGTGATGGAAAACGGCGCGTCGGTCGAGGTCGGCGCCGTCGGCCACGAAGGGATGTTGGGTGTTCCCCTTTTGCTCGGCTACGACACCGCCGACACGCAGGCCAGGACGCAGATCGCCGGGGCCGCGCTCAGGATGCGCTCCGAAATGTTCAGGGCGGAAGTTCACCAATCCGAAAAGTTCAAAGCCTCGCTGCTACGCTACGCGCACGGACTGCTGACGCAGGTCGCGCAGACGGCGGCCTGCAATCGCCTTCATTCGGTGAGTGGGCGGTTGGCGCGTTGGCTGCTGATCGCCGCCGACCGCGCGGAGCGCAACGACCTGCCGTTTACACACGAGTTCATCGCTCAGATGCTCGGCGTGCGTCGCGCAGGCATAACGGTCGCGGCGGGGATGTTGTCAGATGCCGGGATGATTGGTTACACACGCGGCCACATCCACATTCTTGACCGCCGCGGGCTGGAGGCTTCCGCCTGCGAGTGCTATGAAGTTGTGAGGAACGAGTTCGATCTGCTGATGAAGCCGGCAGCTTAAGCGCCCGGTGCGACCGATAGACTTCGCCGGACATTCCGCAAGCATCAATCGACCCGTTCGATCTGGCCGCGTCCGCTTGCCACACCCGCACATGTGTTACACTGCCTTTCGTCGCTGTTAACTACTAACCACCTGACAAGTTTGTTTGAAATCACCTATTCGACATCGGGCATAGATACAGGTCTTTTCCTTGTGCCGTCTATTGTGCTTGTACACGCGCAAAGACCCAAGGAGAATTTATGTCCGCACACCTTCGACCGTCCACTGAAAACCTCATCCTGAAATCGCTGCCGTCTGACATCTATGCCCGACTTGCCCCACACTTAGAACCGGTCGCTTTGGAATCAAGTCAAATCATTCACAAGGCTCACGATCCGGTCTCTCATTTCTACTTTCCGGACTACGCGATAATCTCAGTCGTCTCCATCATGTCTGACGGTGCGACGGTCGAGGTCGGCGTCGTCGGCAGAGAGGGCGCGAGCGGCATCAACGCACTGCTCGGACACGACTCGTCGCCGAACCAGAGCTTAATCCAGGTGCCGGGCAGCGGGCTGCGGATCAAGACCCATCTGCTCCTGACCGAGTTCAATCGCGGTGGCGTGTTGCAGAACATGCTGCTGCGTTACGTGAATAGCTTGATCGCGCAGGTCAGCCAGACCGCCGCCTGCAACCGCCTCCACACCGTCGAGGAACGGCTCGCGCGGTG
>JACDEG010000619.1 GCA_013816505.1 Pyrinomonadaceae bacterium
CTGACAGCGCGGGGCTGTCAACGGAAGCGATGCAGCGATTGACGCGGGAGATGCGACAGTTTGAATCCATCTTTTTGTCTCCGACTGATGATGCGCGGGCGTTCAGGGCGCGCGTCTTCACGATGGAAGAGGAACTCGACTTCGCCGGGCATCCCGTGCTGGGGGCGGCAGCCGTGATGCACGAGATGGCGGGCGGCGGGCGGCGTGAAGAGTGGCGGCTTCAACTTAACGCGAAAACGGTGGGCGTCATCACCATCAAGGACAACGACTTTTATCTTGCGACGATGGAACAGGGAGCACCGGAATTCGGCCCGGCCGTGCCGCTTGAAAAGCAACGTGAGTTCTTGCGGGCACTGAACGTGGTCGCGGCGGACGCGCATCCGAGTTTGCCGCTCGAAGTCATCTCGACGGGCTTGCCGTACCTGATCGTTCCCGTCCAGAGCGGTCTGGAGCGAGCGCGCATCGCGGTTCCGCAATTCGAGCGCATGTTGGCAGAGGTCGGAGCCAAGTTCGTATACGTGCTGGATGTGCCGAGGCGCGAAGGGCGCACGTGGGACAACGACGGTCGCGTCGAAGACGTGGCGACCGGCAGCGCGGCTGGACCGACGGGCGCGTACCTCGTCAGGCACAAGGTAGCGTCGCCCGACACAGAGATAATTATCAATCAAGGTAGCTTCGTCGAGCGCCCAAGTCAGATCGTCGTCAACGTCGGCGGAACGTTTGAGCACATCACCTCGGTTAAAGTGTGCGGCGCGGTTTGCATGGTCTCGAGCGGGATGATGGATGAAGCAGTCGTTAGCAACTTGTGATGGCGGCGTAATACTCTACTCATCGGCTAGTCCTGACCGGTGCGGTCAGCGAGGTTTGCCACGACAGCGACTAACTCGCTCGGACTGATCGGCTTCGGCACATGAATCTGGAAACCTGAGCGCAGCACTCGAATGCGGTCCTCCTCTCGCGCGTATGCCGTCAGCGCCGCTGCCGGAGTCCGGCCGCCGTGCTCCTTACCGAGAGCGCGAACTTTTGCGATCAGTGAATAGCCGTCTTCTTCTGGCATCCCGATGTCGCAAAGCAAAACGTCGAATGTTTCCTCCGTGAAAGCTGTCAGCGCGGCTGCCGCCGAGCTGGCCGTGCTGACCCTCGCCCCGCACTCTGCAAGTACGAACTGTAGCATATCTCGGGTGTCAGCTTGGTCGTCCACCACCAACACATGCAAGCCTTCGAGTTGCGGCGGGCGGTAGAACTGCGACCGCGTGATTGCCTGCGGATGCACGCGCACCTGGTCGTCGGCGACACCGTGCACCGCCATCAACGGCAGACTGATCGCGAAGGTCGCTCCTTGCCCTTCACCCGCGCTGTCGACCCGCACCGTCCCGCCGTGTAGCTCGACTAATTGACGGACAATCGCTAAACCTAAACCTAGCCCGCCGTGTGTCCGCGTGGTCGTCGCATCGGCTTGCCGGAAGCGGTCGAAGGTGTAGGGCAGAAACTCCGGCGCGATGCCTTGACCCGTATCGCTGATGGTGATCTCGACGTATGAGTTAACTCGCTCTAGCCGGACCATCACGCGCCCACCTTTCGGCGTGAACTTGATGGCATTTGAGACGAGATTCCAGACGACTTGTTGCAGCCGGTGAGGGTCGCCGGAGACTTGCCCTGCCGGAGAATCGAGCAGCAACTGGACACGGATGCTTTTGGCTTGCGCCGCCGGGCGCACGCTGTCAACCGCCGCCCTGATGATGGCACTGAGGTCAACGGGTTGCACGCTTAAGCGCAACTTGCCGGTGATGATGCGCGAGACATCAAGCAGGTCTTCGATCATCTGCGCTTGCAACCGCGTGTTGTGCCGGATGACTTCGAGAGCGTGGAGGGAGGTTTCCGGGTCAAGCCGGGCGTCGCCTAACATTTCCGACCACCCCAAAATTGCAGTCAGCGGCGTGCGCAGTTCGTGCGACAGCGTCGCTAAGAATTCGTCCTTCAGCCGGTTGGCCATTTCCGCCTCGGAGCGTAGCTGCTGCTCACGGGCGAGAAGTAGCTCTCGCTCTTCTTCGGCCCGTTTGCGCCCGGTGACGTTCATCGTCACGCCGCGCATCCCTACGGAGTGGCCCCCCTCGTCCTTCATCACTGATGCATGTGCCTCCACCCAGAGCACCCGCCCGTCCTTGTCTACCCAGCGGAACTCATTCACGCCCCCTCTCCCACTGCTGAACTGCTCGGCGACTACCCGCGCCGCCCGCTCGCGGTCGTCCGGGTGCACGATGGTCAGCCAGAAATTGGGCGTCCCTAGCCACTCCTTGATCGTATAGCCGAGCATCGTCTCGACGTAATCGCTCACGAAATCGATGCGCTGGCTGGCGGCGTCCGGCTTGCCCCATGCCTCCCACACCACCCCTGGCACGCTCGCGACGATACTGCTCAGGTGCTGGCGCTCGTTTTCGATCTGAGCGGCAAGCTTCGCCTTCTCCTCTTCGGCCAGCCTGCGCTCGGTGATGTCGAGCGAGAAGATGACCACCCCGGTGATGTTCCCCTCCTGGTCGCGGCAAGGGAGCTTGTCCGTCTGGTGCCACCGGGACTCGCCCGGCTGTGCCTTCACTTCTTCAATTATACCGAGCTTCGGCTCCCCTGAGCTTATTACCTCCAAGTCCTCCGCGTAGAACCGCTCCGCCTGCTCACGCGGGAATAAGTCCCAGGCCGACGTCCCCTCTATCGCTTCCTTCGGCAGTCCCGTAAATTCGGCGGCGAGCCTGTTGCACCGCAGGTGTCTATTCTCCTTATCCTTGTACCAGATAAGCGCAGGTACTGAGTCGAGGATCGTCTGATTCTCCTTCCGCTGCTGATGCAACTGCTCCACGGTCCGCTTCCGTTCGGTGATCTCCTCGTGCATGAGTACCACCTCGCTGATACGCCCAAGAGCGTCTTTGACCGGGTAGATGAAGGCGCGCACCCAGCGGCGCGGGTCGCTGTGTCTCGTGATGTCCGGGATCGTCTCGTCGGGATCGTAGAGCACAGCCGGAATCGCGGTCGCCTCCCCGGCGAAGCCCCTCTCGATGTAAGGCATGACGCCCTTGGCGACGAGTTGCGGGTCTTCGAGGATGTTATAGTCGCCTATCTGATCGAGCGTCACCCCCCAGAGTTCCTCCCATGCGCGGTTGACGCGTAGCGTCCGCCCATCGGGCGCAAAGACCTGAATGCTCTGCGGCGACTGCTCGAATATGGAGCGGAACAGAGCCTCAGATCGGTCGTCGACACTTAGTTCTTCACTCTTCATCTCGCGGGCCGTCCTGTGCAGATGTTTTAGCGGGGTAAGTAAACCCCGGATCGAGTATGAATAGTAGTAAAGGGGTGGCGGATCGCCGCCCTAAGTAGAGTTTGAGATGTTCGGGGACATTTTCAAGCCACCAGTTGAAAGACCTTCTCAGGCGTCAATTGTGCGAAGTAGCGCTCGACGACCGCGAGCAACTCCGCCATCGAGCGGTAACAG
>JACDEG010000163.1 GCA_013816505.1 Pyrinomonadaceae bacterium
GGCGAAGCTCCGGCGCGGTGGTTAACGCCACGATCAAATCGGGGACCAACAGCGTCCGCGGGAGCCTCTACGAATTCCTGCGCAACGACGCGCTCGACGCCAACAACTTCTTCTCCAACGCGCTGGGTGCGCCCAAGCCGGTGCGCAAACGCCATCAGTTTGGCGCGGCGGTCGGTGGCCCGCTCGTGAAGAACCGGACTTTCTGGTTTGCAGACTATGAGGGACTGCGCGATCAAGAGGGCATTCCCCGCGTGCGCCAGGTGCCGACGGCGGCTGAGAAAGCCGGACTCTTCAGCACAGCAGTTGTTGACCCGTTCGCCACGGGGCGGCCTGAATTTAGCAGGAACGCCGCAGGCCAATGGGTAATCCCACAGAGTCGCTGGGATCCGGTCGGGGCAGCCATCGTCAAGCTCATTCCCGATCCCAACGTGGCGGGCACGACGATCTTTGCTTCGACCCCGGTGACGACCACGCGCCAGGATCAATTCGACGTGCGCATAGACCATCAATTAGCGAGCAACAAGACTCTGTTCGGCCGCTACAGTTTTGTCGATACTGACACCTTCCGTCCGGCGCCGCTGCCGGGACTTGCCGAAGGGTCATTCAACGACGCTTTCGGATCCAACTTGAACCGTTCGCAAGGGCTGGCGCTCGGCTTAACGTGGACCTTCAGTCCCACGTTTGTCGGCGACTTCCGGTTCGGTTGGGGACGCGGCAACTACTTCACCAACCCGCCGAACTTCGGCGTGGACGGCGCGGTAGAGGTCGGCTTGAAGAATGTTCCGAACGATCCGGCCATCGTCGGCGGTGTGCCCAAAGTGCAGATTCAGGGCTTCGACGCTGTGGGACGCCACTCTTCGACGCCGCAATTCCAGACGCCACGCACGTGGAACCCGCGCGCGACGTTCAGCTTGAATCGCGGGGTGCACTTCATCAAGTTCGGCACGGAGTTCCTGCACGTCGAAACCAAGATCAACGACTTGAACGCGACTATCGGACGAATGAACTTCGATAACCGCTTCACCAATCGCGCCGTTGGCGATCTGCTGCTGGGCTTGGCCACCCGGTTGGACCTCACCAGCTTCACAGTGATGGATCAAGGCCAGAACATGCAGTTCTACTTCATCCAGGACGATTACAAGATCACGCCCAAGCTGACGATGAATCTCGGGCTGCGCTACGAATACGCGACGCCGCCGGTCGAGAAGGAGAACCGCTTCTCCAACTTCGACCCGGTGACTGGCAAGGACGTCTTCGCCAAAGACGGCGGCATCTTCGAGCGGTCGTTGATTCACCCCGACCGCAACAATTTCGCGCCGCGCTTCGGCTTTGCCTACTCGCCGACTTCGCGTTGGGTGATTCGCGGCGCTTACGGCATCTTCTACACGCACACCGTCCGGCAGGGGCGCGAAGGTCTGCTCGGCTTCAACCCGCCGTTCCTGGTGGATAACACCATACAAACAAACGTGACGGGATCTGCGGCCGTGGCCTCGGCAGCGGTCTTCCGGTTGGTCAACGGATACCCGGCGGGGCTCCTCGATCCGACCTCGCTGGCGCCGACCATTGGGCGCCGCGCCCAGGATCCAAACCAGCGCACGCCGTACATCCAGCAATACAGCTTCGGCATGCAGTACGAACTGCTGAAAGACCTGCTGCTCGATGTCGCATACGTGGGCAATAAAGGGACGAAGCTGAACGGCTTCCGCAACCTGAACCAGCGCGCCGTGATCCAGAACGCCAACGGCTCGCAATCGGCGGACGCGCGTCCTTACCCGGCCTTCGGCGACATTCAATGGATGGAGAACCGCGTTGGGTCGAGTTACAACTCGCTGCAGGCGCGATTGGAGAAGCGCTTCTCTCGAGGACTGTCCGCGCTGGTGAGTTACACGTGGGGCAAAGCGTTGACCGGCTCGCCCGATCACATCTCGACGAGCGGCGGCGGCGCAGGCATTGATACCGGGACGTTCCGCGAGCCGCAAGACGGCAATAATCTGCGGGCGGATCGCGGCTTGGCCGAGTTCGACATCAAGCATCGCTTTGTGGCGAGCTACATTTACGAACTGCCGTTCGGCAACGGACGCCGCTACGGCAATGATTGGAACAAGGCAGCTGACTTGCTGCTGGGCGGCTGGCAAGTGACTGGTATTCACGTTTTGCAGAGCGGGTTGGGGTTGACCGCAACGCTGGGTGGCGCGAGCGTGCTCAACATCGGCGGCGAACGGCGCGCCCGACCGAATCTGATCGGCAATCCGGTGCTACCTGAATCGGAGCGCACCCTGCAACGGTGGTTCAATACCGCCGCGTTCCAACCGGCCTTCAGCCCCTCGCCGCAGGCGTTCGGCAACGCCGGCGTAGGGATTATGCGCGGACCCGGCTATGTGAACTTCGATTTCACGCTGGCCAAGAACTTCAATCTCACCGAGCGGTTTCGCTTGCAATTTCGCAACGAGTTCTTCAATGCGTTCAATCGCGCCAATTTCGGACCGCCGAATATTGCCCGCGAAAGCAGCGGATTCGGCCAAATTCTCGGGGCGAGTAATGCTCGAATTATTCAGTTTGGATTGAAGCTCTATTTCTAAACTGAAGGCCGCAGTATGGTTTGTAATACCAGTTTGGTGTACCGGTTTCAGGCGGTTTGTTCTCTTTCGCAAAACCAAAGCCCGCCCGAAGGCGGTACGCCGAACCCCTTTTCCCTTTCGCCCCATGCTGTCTTTCACTTCCTCCCATCTTACAAGCGCACGAGTTGGGCTCGTAGTTTTCCTATTTGCCTCAGCAAGCTTTGTTGGAAACGCTCAAGGGCCCAGTGCAGCACAAAGCTTGGCGCCCAGGGAAGCCCAGCGAGTCGAAGAGACTGCTGAATTTCATCACCAGTTGGGCGTGGCCTACCATCTCCGCCGCTCCCTGGAGGACGCGAGCCGGGAATACACGCGCGCGCTGGAGTTGGATCCACCACGCGATCTCGCTGACGAGGAGTGGCAGCTCGCGCGGCGGTTTGCACCTCGTGTTTACGTTACGCCGTCAGAGTTTTTCCCGCTCAAAGATTTTGCCGTCATCCTCCATCCAACGGAGCGCTTGATCGCTTATCACTTTTTCTGGGAGGACGACATTGACTTTCCTGAAGACAACGACCCGTGCGATCACGAATTGATGTGGGTGCGATACTCGCCGGACCGGATGTCGATTGAGAAGATCTGGACTTACTTTCACGGGCGTATGCTGGCGGGAGGCGAGGCAGCCTTAAGCGACGCCCGCCGCAACCTTATGCGGCCGCGCGTGAATGTGCAGTGGGGGAAGCACGGGTCAATGCCGGCGGACTGGGAGGAGCTAATGATCATCGCTGATCGGGGGGATGCGGAGAATAAATATTATCCCGTCGATCGACCGATCTCGTTGAAGCTTTACAACGAAGGTACCTTTCGCAAGCTGTCGGAAGAGGGCCGGCGCTTAGCTAACCATCCGCTCGGGCGGCGGGCGGGCTGGCCGAAGAAATTCTCAGGCACGTGGAACGACTTCATCAACTTCTCAAAGATCATTGAGCCGCTCGACTTGCTCGATAAACACAAGATGGCGGCGGTCTCGCGCTGGAATAGCGCCACCCTCAATCAGCATTTCCTCCGATACAATTTCCGCCCTAAGACGGAGTGGCCCGTCGAGGTGTCACATGTCAGATTTCAAGATTGAAATCTGAGATAGCCGCTCTCGGCACACCCTCTCTCAAAGATTTTCAGCTGCCGCAGAAGTCCGCGTTCGACCGGACCATTCCGCGCTACCCGAAGCCGCGTCGTTCAAGTGCGTAGGCGAGACGCCGGCGCACACTCTCAACATCGCCGACGATTACTCGTTTAAGGTAATGCTCAGTGCACCCTAAGCCGCCGCTTTCACCGGCCGTCGTGACAACGAATTCCGCGCCACCCATTGAGTCCGTCATGTATCCCTCTGTAAGTCGGCAATTTAAATGCTGCCAAACATTTATATTATGCGAAAGCGGAGAATCAGGTTGCGTTTGATTTAAGTAGAGACGCTCACTCACACTCGTCGGATAATGGCGATTGTGTTTTTTATCGTCTGTAAATGAAACCACCCGCAAGCGTCAGTGGCTCACGGGTGGTGCATTAACGGGCATGGGGAACTTCTATACCTCTTCACTCTTATTTGCTTTTCGCCGCTTACGCACCTTCGTTGCCACACCCGCTAGGCCAGTGCCGAGCAGCAGTATGGTCGTTGGTTCCGGGACGGTGTTAATCGTCCCCCTGAAGTCGGTATGGGAATTTGACGTACCATCAGGATTGAAGGCTACTGTGCCGGTGCCTAGGAGACTTCCACTAGCACCCGCGAAGAGACCTGTCCCACCCGTCAGCGTAAACGTTTCTGAAAAAGCCAAAACGCCCGGTGTGGGCATCGTGACTGTTCCCAGAAAGGTGCCGAAGAAGGTATTGCCGCCGCCGAAATCCCACGCGAAAAGACCGTTGAAGACCTCACCTGTCGCCGCGTTGACGCAGTGACTATCTGTGGCGGTGAACGACCCCACGTTGGAAGTCCCGGTGCCCGTGAGGGTCACCAGTAGGTTCGGGGGGGCCGGGGCGCCGCAGCGGCCAATATCAGGAGCGGCTGGTGGTCCATTGACCGTATCACGACTGCCAATGAACGTGATGACATCGGCATGTGCGACCGTGGCCGAGCCGATGCACAGCAGGGCAACCGATAACGATGCGAAGATCGTTTTTGGTAGGCGCATTGTCTGTTCTCTCCTAGCTAAAGGGTGACACCGTGCCGCACCACGGCACACGGAAATGGGGAAGGTTGGTCAGGAGATGAATGCGGGGCAAGGCGCAGGATCGCGCATGACCAGCCTGTAAACGTTCTGAGGTGCGAGACGATATGCCAACCCTGGCGGCGCGTCAAGACTGTGACGACGAGGCTCACAACTTCTTCACATATGCATCCAGATCATCCCGCTTCCCCCGCCACCCTCTGCCATTGTGTTTTTGCCCTGTGCTGAAACGGGTATGTTGCCGGTTGGACTGAGGGTGGAAACGAGCGCACAGCGAACGTGTGCAGGCGTGGCGGGCATCCCGCACCACAGGAAAGTCGGCCTCCCTTTACTCTTTTGTGCGGAAGAGGCAGTAAAATCGGTTTAATACTCGCAGGAAAGGCGGGCCAGAAGCTCGCCATCCCTTTACTTCCCCTCTTGAAGTAGGACGTACAGGAGGGAAGCTGCGATAAGACCCAACAAGCTCGCGCTTACCTGACCGGAAACGCACGCATCGCCTCTTCATATTCACCCGCCACATCCGACAATGCCATGTCACGGTAGATCGCCAGACTTTTTTCTTCTGCATGGCCGCTCAGGAGTTGCAGTTTGGGACTAATGATCCCTCGTTTGGTTAGGTACGTGATGATCTGGTGTCGAAACAAGTGTGGATAGACCCGCTTCTCAATGCCCGCTTCGACAGCGTACTGCTTGATGATCTGCCGGATGCGGCGCGTCGAGTAGGGCTGGAAGCGGTTGGACTCGAACAGATGAGTCGCCCCTTTCTCCTTCTGACTGCCGATGTATTGTGCTAACTCGCCACGAAAGCTTTTGGGAAACAGCACGTAGCGATCCTTCTTCCCCTTGCCCTGCTCGATCCGAAGCTGGCAGCTATTCAAGTCCACATCCTTGAGCCGCACACCCGCGAGTTCGGCGTTCCTGACTCCCGTGAAGATGAGCAACCTGAGCATCACCATGTGGCCGGGTTGACGAGCGTGCCAGACCGCTTCATAGAACAACAGCAACTCATCATCGGTCAGCAACTCCGGCAATCGCTTCTCAACTTTGCCCGGACGCACCTTGAGCAGTTCGCGCGTGTGCTGAAAGACTTTCTTTAAGTAGTAATAGTCAGGGTGCGCGGGGCGCAGCATTCGAACCAGCTTTCGCGCCATCTCTTTGGGCGGGGTTCTCTCATGGAGCGCCTTTTTTCTAGCCATCACGCCGCCTCCCGCAACAGGAAGGACGGACGCTCCATGTCTAACTCGAACAAGCCATACGGATTGATGTGCTCGTAGAAGAGCGGCGTCAATGCCCGCAGGTCTTCGATACTCAACTGATCGAGCAACTGCTGCTTTTCGATGGTTTGCTCGACGAGGATGGTGTTAATGAGCATCAGGCAGTTGTGCAGCAACTGCAAAGAGAGCGTTGCGATTTCCGGCTCTGGTGCAAACTCTGTCAATAAAGCAGCAAGAGCCGAAGTGGTCTCCAGATCACACTTCACGCCGCGAGCACTGCTGCCCAGTCCTGTGGCACCCCTGCTCCCGCTTGGCTGATGCTTGATATGTTGAACTGCCCTTTCTTGATCCTCTGCGCTAACTCTATCCCACTCAGCGTCACTGCTGCGTTGCTGAAACTCTTGAACCCCAACATCGGATAGTACCGCTGCTTCACTCGCCGGTGATCCTGCTCTACGAGGTTGTTCAAGTATCTGCTGGTACGCACTTCGACACTCTCGGGTAACACGCCGTCTGCCTTCAACTCAGCGACCGCCGTGTGCGACGCTTCATAGCCATCCAGCGTGATCTTCGCTGGCGCTTCATTGTTCTGGATGGCTTTGATGAAGAAACGCTTGGCGGCTGCGATATCTCTTTTTTCGCTCAGCAGGAAATCAACTGTCTGGCCTTGCTTGTCGACGGCTCGATAAAGGTAGGTCCACTTGCCTTTGACACGGATGTACGTCTCATCAACACGCCAGGATGAGCCGGTGGGCCGGGCATATCTCTTCCACTGCTTCTCGAATACAGGAACATAGTGCTGGACCCACCGCATGACCGTGGTATGTACGACAGTGACGCCGCGCTCAGCCATCAACGAGCACACGTCACGGTAGCTGAGCTTGTAGGTGATGTACCAACGAACGGACTGGATGATGAGCAAACGATCAAAGTGGCGGCCTTTGAAGAGCGCTGGCGTGTCGGAGCGGAGCTGGGGCATGCGGCTGATTATCTACAATCTACACCGTTTGCACCAGAGCCCCGCAGAAAATCTAGCCGCAACCAAAATGCGACCGACTTCATCGACACCAACTTCACTAGTCAATTGATTCATCCCTGCTCCCTCATCGGTTTCGTGGACTTGAGGGCGTTTTGCTGGTTGGCCTCAATATGCTGATGACGCAACTCTTCCACTTAAATACTAATCCCCTCATTTCTTTGACAGGCAATTGTCTTCTAATGATACGTCGGCGGCATGGGTATTTATGACTTGAGGCTCAGCCCGGCTTGTGTTGGCCCCACAGCCGCACGCCCGACTCGGTCGCTTCCAGCCGCCGCGCCGCGTTGAGCCTCACCAACCCCCGTTCGCACAGTTCAGCGATCCCGAGTTTTGCGCTCTCCTCATCTACATCCGTCTCCGGGCCGAGCGCCTGATCAATGATCCAGCCGGCTAATCCCACACGTTCGCTGCCCGCCGAGATAGCCAAACGGTCCGGACTGTAACGCCCGGTCAATTCTGTCACCACGCCAAGCAGAGCAATGACATGTGCGCGCAGTCCCTCTGCCACGGATGCTTCCGAAGCCGCGTTTGGTATGTCAACGAGACCGGCGGGCGCGGGATCTGAAGCATCGCTCAAGGCCAGCGACGTTTGTGGCGATTGGACTCTCTCTCGCAGTTGGTAACTAGCCGACAACCCCCGCGCTATTTGATCTTCGTATAGCAACAAGGTACAGACCGCGTCCAGCGCGGAGTAGCGTAATTGCTTGATGGTGAGCGGGCGCCGGGCCCAATCGCTGCGCTGTTCGCTTTTGTCGAGTTGGACGCCGAGATGGGCCTGCGCCTGCGCCTGGAGTGAATAGCGTTTCTCGCCGCCGCGCCGCGCCGCCAGCATTGTGTCGTGGATCGGAGAGGTGTGGATGCGGAAGTGACGCGCCAGGCGCACCGCGTCGTAGGCCGCGTTGTGGATCGCTTTCGTCACCGTGCTCAACTCGAGGCGAGGACGCAGTTGATCGAGGTCGAGTCCGGCGAGTGCGTCAATGACGGCGACCCGCAGTTGGCGGTTTTCACGGAACGCTAACTGGATGAGGGACACCCGCTCGACTTGGCGATCCCACCAGTTGACCGTCTCAATGTCGAGCGCCAGAGCAGTAGCCGAATCCAGCCGGGCGACGAGGGAGGTGAGTTCCTGCGGGCCACTGACAAGTTTGATACTGAAGTCGAGCATACAACCTGATCATCGGCATCATTAGCTGAACGGTGACATCATCAGCGATCACACGGCACGCACGCTAATCGCGTAACCTTTGATCTTGCCCTGCCACAATACGCGCTGCTCGACTTCATGGACCCGCATTCTCATAAGGAATTTTGCGGTGTAGCTGTGGAAGAGATTAATAGCTGAAATAGGAATTAGTTATAGACGGCGCGCGTATTTTGAGCGATGGCGCGCTCGCGTTCCGGCATCTCCATGTCCGATGATTTGACGAACACCGAGATGGCAATGTGTCCTTCGTCATGCGTCGATGACTCGTCACTTCCCCTCCCTCTTGAGTTGCTCGTGCTTACAGCGAGCGACACCGGCCTCAACCCCTTGCGGATAGTAGAACCCGGTGCCTTGGCAGTCTGGACATTGGCTAATGTTAATGTTTGAAGAAGGGTGTGCAGCCTCTGGATGCAGAAAACTCTCGATAAGCATATCTGCCTCGCCAGTGCGATGAATGGTGGTTGCATAGCCGCCGGGGTTGTTAATCCCCTGACCGGTTGTGTGCAGGTGTTCTGCATAGCGACGGCACTCTTCGAGAGAAAACTTTGATCTCCCTGTTACTGGCGTCAAATGATGAGAAGCGTTGCCTGGTTCTTTCTTAATGCTCGTATTGACTTCTGAGGCAAAGGTTTGGTGATTTCTAGGTTTGGATTTCTGTGCCTCTTTGGTTTCCACTATTAACGCGGATTTGCGGGATAACCGTCGACGTAAGTGTGCTGTGAAGAAAGCAGGTACCGAGGAGATTGTGTTGGTACGCTCCGCAGCTTCCCTCAACTCATCTGCAAGAAGTCGACCTAATCTTTTCCACTGCTTTCGCTCCTGTTCTGTGTTAATTAACTTTCCACCCACTACACCGCAAGCTGCCTCAGCGATCTCTTTCAGAAATTCATCTAGCGTGTGTGTGTTATCATCATCATCATCATTCTTATGTGTCTTACGATCTGTGGAAGTATCTGTGTTTTCAGTGATTTGACCCTCACCACCACTCCCCAATTTTTGGGTATACCCACTACTCGTATTTTGGTGAGTGGTGGATAGTAGTGATGACACACCACCAGTGGTGGTGAGTGGTGGTGAGTGGTGGTGATGAGATTCTTCTGGCAAACGTACCTCATAATTTGAACCTTCATTGCTACCTAATTCCCAATGGCGCACTATCAGCCCGGTTGCCATGAGATAGCGAATATGATTGTCAATCGTTTTGAGGTTACGAATCCCCGTCCACGTTAATAGATCACGTCTCGAAGCCTGGACGGTTTTAGTTGGTGTAATAGCGCCCCGCGTCCGGATATATAGAGCGTCATATACCTTCTTAGTTGAGCCAGGGAATAAGCCTGAGGGCATAGCATCCCGGTCGAGACTATTTGCCCGGCGATTAAAATCTCTCGCGGGCGCTACCGAACTCACAGCCGTGTAGTTAACCTGCTGGGGAGTAGTGGTGACTGGTGGCGTCTCCTCCTCTATATCTGGTAAATCGGAGACAAAAGGTAGCTTAAGCTTGGAAATGTCTTCGTAATTCTCAACTGGCAATAGAGGGGGAGTGGTGGTGACTGGTGGTGACTGGTGGTGAGTTGGTTCTGTTAATAGTTCTGCGGTAGCACTACTGAGGATTAATGCTTCTTGTTGATGCTGACGGTCTCTCTCGTTTAGAGCCTCTTCAATAGCAGTTCCAGCAAAATCAATATTGAGCTTTCTAAATGTTGACGGACGTTTGCCCGACTTAAAAGGAATGACCTCACGCAATGGCGGCTGTTCGTTCGACACGATCACGAACCTCCTTCCACAGAGCTTTATATGCTTGCGCACCTTTAGAATCCGGAGCAGTCAGATTAACAGGTGCCTTTTGTCCAGGGCTTTCTGTAATCCGAACATTGTCCGGAATTACAGTCTCAAAAACGGCACCAGGATATGTGGCGCGCAACGTCTCAAAAGCTTCTTTGCAAACTCTGCGGCGAGAGTCGAAGCGGGAAAGAAAAAAGCCAAGCAGTGCAGGGAACTGACTTTTTGTAAGATTTCGCGCGCGTTGGAGTTGCCGTGTGAGTTGTACCGTACCATCAACTGACAGAACATCAGCTAGAACAGGACAAAGCACAAAATGACTACCTACTTGCGCCATTGACGCTAAAGTTCCAAATGACGGGTCAGTATCAATGAAAATATAATCGTATACAGAGTCGTGCCAACTTTCAAAAAACTCTCTTAGTGCGGGCACTGCTTCCAGAGGATTAGCACGATCAATTTGATCATTCTTAGGAGAGCTAGGGATTAAATCTATCTGAAACTCCTTGAATCTTATAGGTTTAATTAGTTCTTGGAAGGGTGCGTCACCTTTGAGCCATGACAGCAATATTCCGTGATCACTCTCCGGTGTCCAATCTGTATCCACAAGCAGCGAAGCCGTAGCTGAGGCTTGTGGTGCGGCGTCAATTAGCAGCACTTTTAATCCCTCAGCAGCAGCTTCAGCAGCTAATGAGATAGCACTGGTAGTCTTACTAACTCCACCTTTATTGTTACAAAGAGTTATAACTCGATGACGGGTAGGAATAATTAGAGGCCGCTGTTTGAGGGCCGTAATTGCAGCTCGATTGAATAATTTAACCCTAGCATCTGTGGGGTCGGTAATAGAAGGAAGGTTTAGATCTCGAACGATCCGACGAAATGTATCAGGGGAGATACCTAAGAAGTCACAAGCATCCGTGGCAGATATTTGTTCCGGGCTTGACAAGGGAAATTCTCCAATCTAATTATGTACGATATACCCCGCATGCTCTCGACCTATCTCGTATATTCGGCATACTATTCGTAAAGTTAACGGCAGTCAATGTTTTTTATCTAATCTCACTTAATCTTGCTAGATATGTCTACCAAAGGTGAGAATTTCTTCTTAATTTAGATTTGTATCAGGTTTGCTCCCTATTTTTCGACATAAGTTGATAAACACACGTCCTTGTCTCGGTTTCACCGAATGGAGAAGGGAACCTATCAACGATGTGTAGTGATCAAAAGTAATGCTCGGACTTTGAAAAAGAGAAGCGACACAGGTGTAATGAATGTGCCTAAACTTTCATTAGACATTATTGGGAATAGAGTTCAATCAGCTAAACTTAGCGAATGCTAACCTACGAAAAACTAAAACAGAAATCCCGCGAGTTTCTCTCAGCGACCAGCGTGACCCACGAAGAGTTCGAT
>JACDEG010000620.1 GCA_013816505.1 Pyrinomonadaceae bacterium
GCGTGCGTGACCGCTACGACGGGAAGCGCAGAAATCCCTGGAACGAGGTCGAATGCGGATCGCACTATGCGCGCGCGCTGTCCGTCTGGTCGGTGTTGCTGGCGCTGTCGGGGTATCACCACTCGGCCCCTGAACGACATCTCACTTTCATGCCGAAGTTAAACGCCAACAATTTCCGGTGCTTCTTCACGGCGGGCACGGGATGGGGAAGCTACAGCCAGCGCACGAACGCCACATCGCTCGCCGCGAAGCTGGAGGTCAATTATGGCGAGACGCGCGCGAGGAAGATAACTTTACAGAACGCGGGCGGATGGAAGAATGTCGCCGTCGCCTCAGCGACAGGGCCTAACGGGAAAAGATTGGCGAACTGCCGAGCGAGCGTTGAGGGCGATGCTATCAACGTGGAGATGGGCGAGGAACTCGCAATACCGAGCGGTAAATCAATGACCATCAACTTGATCGCCGCAAGAGCGAGAGTCTAACAGAGACGAGATACGTTCGTGTGAACGGCTGAACACACATAAGGACAACCATGACGAAACGAATCGCACTCTTTTATCCCGGAGACGCCCGCCCGCGCCCGAACGAAGTGGCGTTGCCGAGCGTCACCGCAGCATCCGCGCAACTCGAAGGTGCGTTGCGACGACTCGGACACGAGCCGTATCGCATTGAAGGCTTTATCACCAAACCGCACGAGGCTATCGAGAAGCTGAGCCATGTGGATGATCCGCTCGTCGGCGTCTGCGTGCACTGGCTCTATGGCCCGCACACGACCGATGGCGTTGTAGGAAAGGACAATCCGCTTTTGCTCGCCAGTAACTTTTCAGGGCAGTGGCCCGGTCTTGTCGGCCTGCTCAACACCGGCGCGTGCCTTGAAAGCCTCGACCGTAAATTCTCGCGCGCATGGACGGACGGCCCGGATTGGAGCCGCGACGATGAGTTCATGGGTCGGCTCGACGAGTGGTGTTCGACGGGTCGCATCACTTACACGGAAGACGAGATTGCTTACGACACGCCCGTCTCAGACGAAGCGGCCAAAAGAGCGCGCGCGGTCGCCAACGAAATTCGCCGTCGCCGCATCATCATCCTGATGCTCGGCGACACCTCGATGGGCATGATCAACGGTTACTTCGGACCGCGCCTCTTGAGCCGGCACGGCTTCACCGAACACAAGATCGACCAGGCATGGATCGTCGACCGCGGCAGGAGCATCGACGAGAAGCGCATTGACGAGGCGCTCGCTTTCGTCAAGGCCAAAGGCGTGACGTTCCACTACGGCGAGAGCGGGGCGGAGGATTTCGATGAGCGCGCGACGCGCGAGCAACTGCGCGACTACCTAGTCGTGCTCAACATGATCGAAGAATACAAGGCCGACTGCTTGGGGTGGCAGTACCAGCTCGGGCTCATCCCGCTGAGGCCGCCGTCGGATTTCGCCGAAGGCCTGTTCAATTCTACGTGCCGGCCGGAATCAAACGGCGACACCGTCGCGTGTGCGACCGAAGCCGATCAGGGCAACGCCGTGCCGATGGAGATGATGAAGCGGCTGCTCAAAGCTAAGGGCCTCCATCAGGCGGTGATGTTCCACGACGTGCGCTGGGGCGCACAACACGACGGCAGATTCTTGTGGGTACTCTTGAACTCCGGCTCCTGCGGGGCATACGCCTTTAACCACAACCCCGACACGCTCGAAGGCGTTCATTCGTACCGTCAACCGGCCATGTACTTCCCGACTCCCGGCGGCACGTTCGCAGGTGAAAGTCTGGCGGGCGAGATGACGTGGGCGCGGGCCTACATCAAGGGAGGGGCGTTGTGGATGGATGTCGGGCGCGGGCGTGTCGTTAAGTTACCACCCGCGACGCGCGACGCATGGTGGGAAGGAACGACGCCCCAGTGGCCCTTCATGGCTGCTGACCTCGGTGTCTCGCAAGAGACGTTGATGGCGCACTACCTCTCCAATCATATCGCCGTCGCTTACAGCGACATCTTTGAGGAGATGGTCGCACTCTCGCGCGAGCTGGGCTTCCGGGTGCGAGTTCTGCGAAAGAATGGCTGATAAAGCTCCGCGCGATTCACCCCAAACAACTATGACTCAAAAGATAAAGTTGTAGTGTAAGTTTACTGCTGGCACACTGTACTTCTTGCGATGTTCGCTATTCTCCCTTCTCTCTCCGTGCGCCGCGCCTGCTGTGCCGCGCGTGATCCCGGTCGGTCTCGACTCTTATCTCATGTGGGAGCGGTGGCCCTATCAACGGATCGGCGCGCGGGCTTACATGCGCAGCACCTACGACCGCGCGGGCGGCAAAGCGCCGAGCTATTGTCAAACGTCTCTGCGGGGTGAACAGGGCTTTGAATGAACTCAGTGCGGCTCCGCGCGTGCTGCCAGCGATTGATTTGACGGGCCAGATCGTGACCGGTGACGCGATGTTTGCGCAAGTGGAATTGTCGCGGCAGGTGGTGGCGGCGGGCGGCGATGACCTGTGGGTCGTCAAAGACAATCAGCGCACGGTGCGCGAGTCGATTGAGACGCTCTTGGCGCGTGAGCGCGCAGCACGCGGGCCGGTCGAGCACGATTTCCAGACGGCTTCGACGATTGAGAAAGGGCACGGGCGCATCGCGCAACGCACTCTCACATCAAGCACTATGTTAAATGAGTATCTCGGGTGGGCGGGTGTGGGACAGGTCTTTGAGCTTGCGCTTCAGGTCACCGAGTGCCGTTCGCAACAGCGGCGGCATGGAATCATGTATGGGATCACCAGCCTCTCCACAGCCGCCGCCTCGGCGGCGCGCTTGCTCTCGCTTAGTCGCGCGCACTGGTGGGGGAGTGAAAACGGGCTGCACTACATCCTCGATGTGACCTTCAAAGAGGACGCGACGCGGATGAAAAGCGGCACCGCCGCCGCCCAGGTCTTGGCGATCCTCAATAATCTGGCGCTCGGATTAATTCGCCGTGCTGGCTTTAACAATGCCGGTGAGGCTCGCCGATGGTTCGAGGCGCGCCCTCAAGCAGCTCTCAACCTTGTTTTATGTTGCTGACTAGGACTTTGCAAAAGCCCTGGCGGGGTGAAGATGGTGGTGACTGGCTTTCAACTTCGCTACGCAGCATCAGAGACGAATTCTGAAGACCGGAACTCAAGGGCCATTCCATCGGCCTCTGTCTAAAAGCAAGCCTTAACCTGAAAGGATGACGAACCATGAAAGCATCACCCAACCTCCATCCAAGCAGGGCAATGCTGCTCGGCCTGCTACTCGGCCTGTGCGGCGTGAGCGCGCTGGCGCAGGAAACGCGTAGCACGATCCTCGGCACGGTCAAGGATACAGCCGGCGCGGTAGTGCCCGGCGCGACGGTCGAAGTCACCAGCACCGACACTAACACCGCGACCAGGCTGACGACCAACGACAGCGGCTACTTTGAAGCTCCGTACCTGCTGCCGGGCGCCTACAGCATTACGGTTTCGGCGGGCGGGTTCAAGAAGC
>JACDEG010000621.1 GCA_013816505.1 Pyrinomonadaceae bacterium
CTCCAGATGTCTCTGTCATCGGAGGCTGGATGCTGTTCGTGGGCGGCGGGTGAAACGAGGCGTTAGAATTCGTCTGTAAAAGTACGATGGTGATGCAAACCGGACAGCCAATCTTCATATCTCTTGAAACAGAGAGACTAATCCTGCGGCGCTTGAATGACTCTGATCTGATGACATTTCTCGCCTACCTTAATGACCCCTTAGTGGCTCGCTACCAAACGTGGGAATCTTATACGGAACAACAGGCTATGGAAGTGATTGCACAGCAGAAGAATCTCGCACCTGGTCAGCCGGGGAAATGGTTCACCTTCGCGGTTGCGCTGAAAGAGAAGCAAGCTTTGATTGGGCACATCGCATTGAGTGTCAAGGAATCAGATGAACAGCAGGCAGAAGTCGGTTTCACCTTCGCACGAGAGTATCAAGGTCAAGGATTAGCGCGGGAGGCAGCCGTCTGCGTCTTGGATTACAGTTTTAATATCCTCAAGTTACATCGGGTGATTGCACTCACGGATGTGGAAAATCAGCGATCTGTTGGGTTGCTGAACAGACTGGGGATGAGGAGAGAAGGCCATTTTATTAAGAACATCTGGTTTAAGGGGAAATGGGGATCAGAGTATCTGTATGCCATCTTGGCAGAAGAGTGGATAGCGAAACGCGCCATCTAACAACGGCTTGAACCGGGCGCGCAACCACGAAGCCTTTTGACTCTCAAGTATGCTCCGCGCCGGTTAAGCCGTGCGTTCAATTGCTGTGCATTTGGTGGTAAATATTGTTCCGACGTTCCATGAAACTACTATCTAAGCCGTGGCGCCGGGAGAAACGGCAAAATGAGTTTGAGCGGTGGTTGACAGCTCAGCTTAATGACCTAGAGTCAGGAATTGAAATCGAGCCGCCATGGGTGATATACGCGGGTCAGGAGCCTTGGTGGGGCGGTTGGCGGCAGGGTTTTAGCGAAGGTTGGTACCTGCAGGTCTGGCGCCCGTTCTGGAAAAGGTTAAGCGAGGAAGAGCAGCTCGCCTATGTTAACAAGTGGGAGACGCCGCAAGAATGGCGAGAGTATTTGCTTGATCCAGATCGGTGGTTTGGGCAAAGCAAGAATGGTGTTTAGACAGAACGCGCCATCGAACGCCGCAGTGATGGGGACCAACGTGACCTTGATGATAACAGCCATCATGGGACGGGTCCGCATGAATCGCATATTCGGCTGCGCCTGTTAATTGGATTTTGAGGATTTCATATATCAGTTAGGCATCCGTACTTCCGTGCCCGATGCTGATTCACGCAGTATGCAGCTTCCCGCCGTAGCTCTTAAGTGTCAGGGTTCACGACATCGTGGACTGGTCCAACAACAATTATTGACAATATGTTGTGTATGGCAAAAACAGTCATTACCATATCATCAAAATTAAAGTGGAGCGGGGAGTCCACGATGTCGTGAACCCCGACAGGTAATAACTCACAAGCTCATCAGAAGTTTGTCTTGAGCCTCTTCCTGATCGCAGCATGAGGAGATGCCATCGACGAGCCTTCACGCCTCAATTTAATCTTTGCAACACAGTCCGTGCTGCTCCGCGAACAAGCAGTAAGACACCCCTTCGGGGCAAGAGATAAGGGCGCGGACATTAAATCCGCGCCCTTTTACTGTTTGCCATATGGTCAATGCTTCTGACGGGCCTTAGCTCTCTGAACGGCCCTTTATCTCACTTTTTTCGCCAGGATGAGTCGTGCTGTTAGTCACCTTTAACTTGACGCCGCTTCCTGACAGCGGCACCAACCCCCGCCAAGCCTGTGCCGAGCAGAATCATGGTGGAGGGCTCGGGCACCGCGCTGACCGAAGCATTATTGGCATCGGGCGCGAAATCAGAAATCTGGGCATTGCCGACCGCTCCGCCCCAGCGCGGCCAGAGGTTCTGCCCGTACTGCTCAGGCGCAAATCCCCTCGAAGGTAACAGCGAGACTGGAACCACGACTTGGAAGGTGTTGCCGAAGATTGTAATGCTTCCCCCAGGCAAGTTCGTTGGAGTTGGCGGGCCGGGCGCGAGCAGAGTGACTAGGCCCGTCCCGTCCGGATTGATGCGGACAACGGCGTCGAATACTATATTTGGGAGCCCGATCGAAGCGAAGTTTGCCGTGCTCGCTCCAGTTCCGCGGTCAACTCCCCAGATGTAAAATGCCTGTGCCGTCGTACCGATTGGAGCGTTCATCGTGGCGGAAAAAACGAAGTTGCTTCCGATCAGTGAAACGTTTGTGCTAATCACATCCAAGTCCCCGTTCTGAGGACCGGCGTAAACAGGAATGAAATCACCGGCAGGATCTAATGTGAGAGAATCGGCGCGTGCGGACGAGGCGATCAAGAGAGTAAGCCCCGAAATAATCAGCAAAGATTTGAGAATTGTTTTCATCCTTCGACCTCCAAATGGCTGTGCCGTGCTGGCAGCGGCTAATTAAACTCTTTTTATCAAAGAGTGAGAAAGTATCGACCGGCAAAGTTGAGCAATGTGTTGCGAGAAAGATATGCCGTACCCCAAACAAGCGTGCATCGTGCAACGCCCGGAGTTGGCGGATTTAGCGCCCTTGAGACGAGGATGATTGATGCGCGCCGTGGGCAAGAGACATCTTCATCTACCAGCGGTTGGCACGACTCGCGACCCGCTTAGAAAGCACCAGCAACATCTCTCTTGAATCTACAAGCTTCGCGCTTGGACAACTATTTTCGGGATTTCACTTCTTCGCTGACTCTGGTTTCACGATGTTTACGAACTTTCGCTGCTACTTCTGCGATCCGTGTGGAAGCCTCCGCACAGAAAATGAAACCACCGCGCACCTGAACAGCCGTTTGATAGCAATGTTCCTCGCCCATTGTCACCGCTATTAGTCGAGCACCTGCGATGGCAGTAGCGGCAATTATTAATCATTAGTCCTCAAGACCAGCGTATCATTTTCGGAAAATCTTATCGCCAAGAAGTTGAGTGGCTACACTCGCCGAAGTGAGTTTGGGGCAGCAAGAAGAAAGGAGGCACAAAGTGAACGTTAAGACTACTTTAGGCGTAACGTTTAAGCCGATTTAGCAGTGTGACACTGTCGGCGCTTAACACCTACGAGGCAGCGAAACACAAGGCGGAGGCAGTCGGTGAGAAAGGCAGGACCACCCCCGCTTGATAAGGTGGAATAGTCAGAACGTGACCTGACAAAACGCGGTGTCAGATTCGAGTCGAGGGTGTCAGGATGGACACCGCCGCACCCGACCTCGAATGTTTGCATATTTTGATACCAATCTTCTCTGCGACAAAGACCTCAAAACAACAATTTGATTGCAAGCTGAACGGAGCGCGGGCCGCCGACCTGATATAACGGATCGACTCCTCCGCCTGCTCCGCCGCTCCCCAGGCTTCTTCCCAACATCGACGTTGAGCGTCCGAAGAGACCACTGCCGAGGTCGCCAACCGGGTCTCCGAAATTCGGACGGTTGAGGAC
>JACDEG010000164.1 GCA_013816505.1 Pyrinomonadaceae bacterium
GCTGCTGAAGAAAACCGCATCTTTCCTGTCTGTCCTGTCACCTGTCACCATTTACCTGTCACTTTTGAGTAATTAGGAAAGCAAAAGTAAAAAGTAAAAAGGCAAAAGTAATAACCGGTAAGAAGACGAATCACCGGCAAACATTAGACCTCTTGCAAAAGTAAAAATTTGATGGATCTTCAAAACACCAACGACACTCCCGCGCGGAAGCTTGAAATCATCCGCGCCGCATGCCCGCATGATTGCCCAGACACGTGCGCGATGCTCGTCACGGTCGAGGACGGGCACACTGCCGTGCGCGTCGCGGGCGACCCTGAGCACCCATTGACGCGCGGCACGCTATGCACGAAGGTCGCCAACTACGAGCAACGCACGCACAGCCCTGACCGGATCAAGACCCCTCTGCGGCGCGTCGGAAAGAAAGGTGAGGGGCGCTTCGCGTCCATCAGTTGGGACGATGCGCTCGACGAAATCGAGGCGCGATTTCGCTCACTCACGGAATCCACGGAAGGCGCGGAGACGATTCTGCCGTACAGCTACAGCGGCACGCTCGGACTCGTACAGAATCAATCGATGGACCGGCGTTTCTTTCATCGCCTCGGTGCGTCGCAACTTGACCGCACGATCTGCGCGAGTGCCGGGGCCGCGGGTTACGAAGCGACCGTCGGCGCGAAAGTCGGCACCGACCCGGAACGCTTTGGCGACGCGCGTTTGATTCTGCTGTGGGGCACCAACACGATCACCAGTAATGTTCACTTGTGGCCGCTCGTCCTCGAAGCCAAACACAAGGGCGCGCGCGTGATTGTGATTGACCCGCGCCGCACGCGCACCGCCGATCAATGCGATGAGCATATCGCGCCGCTTCCCGGCACCGACGCCGCGCTCGCCCTCGGGCTGATGCATGTCATCTTCGCCGAAGGTCTCGAAGACAGAGACTACCTGGAGCGGCACACGCTCGGCCACGCGGATTTGCGGCGACGCGCGAGCGAGTATTCGCCGCAGCGGGTGGCGGAGATTTGCGGACTTGAAGCGGAAACAATCATCAGGCTCGCGCGACTGTACGCGACGACGCGGCCAGCGGTGATTCGTATCAACTATGGGATGCAGCGTCATGCGGGCGGCGGCATGGCGGTGCGGACGGTCGCGTGTCTGCCGGCCATCGTCGGCGCGTGGCGCGACGCGGCGGGCGGCATTCTGCTTTCGACGAGCGGCGCGTTTCCGCTCAACTACGACGCGCTCGAACGCCCCGACCTGATGCCCGACCCGCGCCCGCGCATGCTCAACATGTCGCTGCTCGGCAATGTGCTGACGAAACAGAACGACCCGCCGGTGCGCGCGCTCTACGTCTACTGCTCGAACCCGGCGGCGATCGCGCCCGAACAAGGGAAAGTTTTAGAAGGCTTGCGGCGTGAAGACTTGTTCACCGTCGTGCATGAACTTTTCATGACCGACACCTGCGACTACGCCGACATCATCCTGCCCGCGACTTCGCAGCTTGAACAATTCGATCTGCACAAAGCCTACGGCCATCTCTACCTCGTCATCAACGAAGCGGCGATCAAGCCGCTCGACGAAGCGAAGTGCAACACCGAGACGTTCCGTCTGCTGGCCGCGCGAATGGGATTTGATGACGAGTGCTTTCGCGACACCGACGAAGAGATTGCGCGGCAGGCACTCGCGACCGATCACCCGGCGCTTCGCGGCATCACGCTCGAAGAGTTGCGCGAGCGCGGCTGGATGCGTCTGAACGTGCCGGAGACTTTCGCGCCGTTCGCCGAAGGTAACTTCCCGACCCCATCCGGCAAGTGTGAATTCTACTCCGCGAGTCTCGAAGCGAGTGGCCTACCCGCCGTGCCGGAATTCATTCCGCCACGCGAATCGAAGCGGAGCGCGCCGCGCCTCGCGTCGAAATACCCGCTCGCGCTGGTCAGTCCGGCGTCGCACGCATTCCTTAATTCGAGTTTCGCCAATCTGCCGAAGCAACTGCGGCAGGAGAAGCGCCCGTTCATCGAGATCAACCCGCAAGACGCTGCCGCGCGTGGCATTAATGACGGCGACCATGTGCGCGCTTTCAACGAACGCGGGGCATGTGAATTAACCGCCGTCGTCTCGACACGCGCGAGAGAGGGCGTCGTCGTCTCGCCGTCGGTGTGGTGGAATAAACTCTCGCCGGGCGGGACGAACATCAACCAACTTTCTTCACAAGCACTGACTGACATCGGCGGCGGCGCAACCTTCTACGACGCGCTGGTCGAGGTCGAGCGCCTGAGCATGTCATCACGCGAGCCGGCTTAAGATGCATATTCTTCAAGAATAAAGAATGAGCCACGAATTTCACGAAGCACACGAATCATGTGTTTGACCGAGAACGCATATCGCACATCGATAGCCATTAGATGTTCCGACAAAGTTGGATAGGCAAAAGCAGAGCATCTCGGCTCAAGTTAATGTGTGAAAATCAACTGCCTCCAACGACACTCTGCCTCAACCATTAAAGCACTATTTGGATTGCCGCCAAAAGTCTTGGCCGAAGTGCTGTTGCTGACGCTTCCGGCAGTGGAACATCAGCGGACGGTGAGACTCCAGAAACGACCGCAACGCAAACGCCGCTTTTATCAAAGAGACGGGCGACCCCGCGAGGTCAAGCCGTTTGAGAAAGTGCTGATGTGTCTTTTGTCCTTGCGGCACAACACGTCGCACGAAATCGTCGGACGCCTGTTTGGCAAGAGCGCGAACACTGAGGACTCCGCCTTTGTCGAAGCGCTGCCGGTCTTGCAGGGCTTATTTCCCAACCAGAAATGGGAAGCTGAAAGAAGCTACGGACGAGAAGTTGCGAAGTGGACGCCGGCACAAGTGCAGCTTGGTGATCGTGGATAGTTTTGAGACCGATCGGCCGCGGCCCTCGAACAATGAGCGACAAAAGCGGCTCTATTCGGGCAACCAGAAGCGCCACACGGTGAAGACCCAAATCTATACGGATCAAGCTGGCGGGATACTTTCGGTCGGCAAGGCGTATCGCGGGCCGACCGCCGATATCAAAATCTACGAGGCAGAACCCATCGCCGAGTTATTGAAAGAGAAGCCACGGATGGGCGACAAGGCGTATGGTGCGGGGACCCATCCGGAGATCGACACACCGATCAAGAAACCACAAGGGAAAGAGTTGAGCGCCGCGCAGAAAGCGGCGAACACGGAGGTGTCAAAAAAGAGAGTGCGAGTTGAGCATGGCATCAGACGGGTCAAGGGATTCAGAATCGTGAGAGGCGAGTATCGGATGCCGTTGGGGTTGTTCACCGCGGTTTCATCAGCCGTGGTGGGACTGATTCAGTTCGCCACCATCGTCGGCTAGACGGGTGACCTGGGAGCAGTGTGCCTGCTCATCGGTAGGTCAGGCGAAGCCCAACTCTTTTACACTTTGTCGGAACATCTAATGCCAATGATAAGAGCCACTATAGGCCAAATAATACGATAAGGCCGAGGGCATTTTGCTTGTTTATGGTATTAAACAGGGATTCGAGGATCGCGAAAGGCAGCACGAGGATAAAGCTGATAAGCATCGCCGATCCGAGGTTTGAGACGATGTTCTTCATCGGGTTTTCGTCTTTCAGAAGTTCTTGCATTTGCCAATCTCCTTTTTTGCAAATGATGCTTGGATTTAAGCGGTTCATCTATCGCCATCGAACTCAACGATAGCCGCCCAGACATGATGGCTGACAGTGAGTAAGCGGCTTGTCCCTTGCTCGACGTGGGTGCTGCTCGCCGATGCTTTACTACCCACGGCACAGTGCCACCACTAAGGAGACAAGCCATGCCGAAGATTACCATGTCAGCTACTTCAGCCACCGAGTTGTTCGTTGGTCTCGACGTCCACAAAGCATCGATTGACGTCGCCACCGCCGACGAGGGTCGCACCGCTGAGGTTCGCCACTACGGCAAGACCACCGGCGACCTTGAGGCACTCGATAAAGTGATCCGTCAACTCCAGTCCACAGGGCGCACGCTGCACGTCGTCTACGAAGCCGGTCCATGCGGCTACGCCATCTACCGCCACCTCACCGCCAAGCAGATCGACTGCACCGTGATCGCGCCTTCGATGACCCCACAGAAGAGCGGCGACCGAGTAAATAGTTTGTCCGCAAGTGCCAAAAACGACCGTGCTCGCCGCTCGCGCTCGTCGGGATGACGTAGCGCCCCGCTTGGATGTCAGATGTTGAAAGCGGCTCATTGTAGCTGACAACCAATTGCTGCAACACTGCCACCGAAACAGAGCGCACATACCGACGTAGCTTCCGCTACGCATTGCTGTCGTGAAGACTCGGCAGATATTTCCTTTTCAGGCGCGACAGGCGAAGCGACAGCGGACAAAGACTAGACTTTGGCATGTTGTGGTGCCACGTCTTACCTCCCTTCGCTTCTCTTAGGCAGGAGAGCCTGCGCCGCCTCGCGCACGCGGGGCACGTCTTCCGGCAGGAGCCAACCGCCCGCTTCGGAACTGATCTCGGACAAGGTGACTTCGATGGATTTGCCCTGCGCTTCCAGCAGCGCGACGCACGTCTCGCCGGTTTCGATAATCTCTTGCTCGGAGAGCGGATGCGCTTCCTGTGGAGTGTAAGACCCGGACGCTCCCCCGACCTGCAAATCTGCGCGCCGGTGAATATCTGCCGCGGCGGCGATCACGCCATGACTTCTGAGCACGTTGTAGGCTTCGCGTTGCGCCACGCGTGTTGCCTTCGGGATACCGTGCTTGTCTAACCACTCGCGCGTGCGTTCGTGTTCGCGCTGGGCCGCTTGGACGGCAACGGTTTTGAGCGCAGGCTCCAATACGCTCTGAAGCCGCATGACGATTTCGTCGACCGAGATCATGCCAGAGGGAACGCCCACTGTGGCGGCATCCAATTCTCCGCTCGACGGCGCGGTGCCGAGTTGCAGGGGGCTCGTCGAAGGGGATTCGTGGTTGGAGAGTTTTTTTTCAACTTCTGTGTTGTTCGCGCCGTTTTTTGGCGCGTGCGGATTTAAATCTGTATCTGAATTCTCTGAATCCCCGAAGGGGTCATTAGAGGGTGTATCGCTCAGCGATGCAGGACGCTTGCCAGCCGATACAGGAGGAAATTGCAAAATATTTTCTTTGCAGGGTGCAGAACGGACACCGATGGACGAGGCCGCTCGATTAAGAAAAATGAATATTCCGATGCCATTTTTGAACGCCGAGTAGCCGATAATTCCTTGCTCGTGCATCCATGCCAGAGCCTTCTGCGCGGTCTCACTCGACACACGCAAATGCCTACAGAGCTGTTCCCATGCCTTCGTACGCTTCCCTTCGCGTACTTCGCCCTCGAAGTGCAGTTCTCTTTCCCCCCGGCAGCAATAGTCGGGCGCTTGCAGCAGCCGGAGGTAGATTTTCGACATAAGCGGTGTAACTACGTCCGCCTCAATCGATGTGACTGCGAGGAGAGTTTCTGCGTCAATCATTCTGAAGTTCTTATTGTATTCATTCTGTTGCAGGCGCGTGCGTCTGACGAAACGCGCCTGCTGATATGCGGGTGCCGCTGACATGTAAAACCTCCTAAGGTAAGGCTTGACAGCGAGCGGGGCAGGTGTGAAATTCAGACGCCTCATTTTGAGGTACACAAATCCCGTCTCGCCAATCAAGCGAGTTTCGATTAACCTGAAGCGTATCGGTCGCCAAACTTAACGCGCTTCAGGTTGTTTTATTTTGCGAGTAGATTCCCGCTCACAAATTCTTTCATCACTTTCCTACACTACGCCCTGAAATTTGTAAATACGGGTGAAACATCCGGTTCACTCGTGAACGGTTCTCATCACTCGTGAAAAGTTCTCTTCACGGGTGAATAGGTATGTTCACTCGTGAATTGTATGTTTCACTGGTGAAGACAAATGTTCACTGGTGAAGAGTTGATTGCACCGGTGAAAACATGTGTTCACCAGTGAAGACCTCTCTTCATAGGTGAATATATGTTTTCACCAGTGAAGAGAAGTCTTCACTGGTTGCATGTTGAGTAATGTACTTGACAATGTCACATTAGGAAGAGTCGATTCGTCCCATTTGCGCCCGTCAACGGCTGCTGATTAAGCGTGCCCGCCGCACCAGCCGCTCAACCACCGACAGCGCTGCTTCGGCCACCTTGGGCTGCGCCAGCGGCAGTGCTGCCCGCATCAACTCGCAGATGTTGGCCGTCGACAGCGCCGGGAGTGCCGCCACACCCATCTCCAGCGCGATTCTCACGTCGCGCAGGCATTCACGTTCCCATTCCAGCTTGGTCTGTGCTGCGAACCAGAGCGCGGCCGCTGTCAACGCCAGGTGATGTTCCCACGCGCGGTACTGGCGCGCCTCGAACTCCGCCCACCCCAGTTCGTCCTTCGCATCCTCGAACGTGCGCTCGACGCGCGTAGCGTCTGGTGCTCCACTCCGCGAGGCGCTCGGGCGGCGTCTCGACCGCAGCGTTGATCAGCGTGAAGCAGTAGCGGCGTGGTTCGTTCACTCGGCGGATCACGAGCCACTCCGCCTCGGTGGTTGCTGTGGTCTTGCGACCGTCAGCCCCGACGCGCACCCTCAGGAGCGCGAAGTCAGCCGAGAGCAGCCCGCGTTCGCTGTAGCGCAGCGTGATGCGCTGCCAGCGTGTCCGCTCGCTGCGCGCCAACTCACGCACCTCGCATGCTTGCACGGCGGTGCTGGCGCGACCCCTCGGCACCTCATCAATGCAGACAAGCGTCGAGTTAGGCACCTGCGCGGCGTACGTCACGCCCGCGGTGTGCAGTGCCGAGCGGAAGTGCTGATCTCGCCCATATAGTGAGTCGTACGCCACAATGTCGAAGCGGATGCCGCTCGCGCGACATCGCTCGATCATCCGCAGCCCGAGCGCGAGTTTGGTCGCGAACTCCCTTTCAGGAGGGATGCCCGTCTGCTCACGCAACCGCTGGTATTCGTCGGAGAACCACTTGCTAGCGATAAACAGCTCGCCGTCGACCATCGTCCACAGTCGCCGCGTCAGGTTGGCGTAGAGCAGGCACGTGTCGACGCGGCACAGATCGACCTTGGCCATGCGCCCGTTGTCCTGGCGCGACACTCCGGCGCTGTCGCCGCCGGCTTTCTCATCCGCGCACTCGTCGAGGATGAGCGTGCCGCCCTCGTCCAACTCAGGTGTGGAGACGATCTCGCGGCGGATCTGTTGAAAAACGGCGGGGCCGGACCACGGCGAGTTAGACATGAAGTGTTGCAGGCGTTGCCCGTCGCCGCCGCTCAAGCACCGTTCGATGTTGGCGAAGTTACGACCGCGGTCAATCGTCAGTTGCGCTCGGAGATAATCATGAGCGAGCAGACTGGAGTCGCGGGTGCGGGTGGCGAAGCAGGCGCGGAAGCGCTGCCAGAAGCGGTGCAGACGGGCCCAGATCGCTGACGAATTCGGCTGGCAGCCCCCAGCGGGCAGGGCAGTAGAGGTTACACGGATGAGTGTCGGAGCTTAGCATGGCTCCGGATGATACTTGCCGCCGAGGCCGATGGCATCGCTAAACCGATCTGTGGAAGCGGCTTAGCGCCGGCATTGGAATGTGACATTGTCAAGTGTAGTAGAGAAAGGGAGTCTTCACCGGTGAAAAGTTGTGTTCACTGGTGAAGACTTAGTTGCACGGGTGAAAGCAAGTCTTCACTGGTAAAGGAGGGAGAACTAGGTAGCTGGTTCGAGATTAACGCGGAGCCGGATGCCTTTGGCGGAAGCGTCATTACGCACTTCCAATCGTTCAATAAAGCCTCTATTGGCAAGAGAATTTACAACATTAATGCAGTTACGTCGGCTCATCTTCGTAGCCCTGGCAATTTCACTATAACGGGTGAAGCACTCGGTCACACCAACGGCATAAGTTAGTTCGTAAAGGATTCTCATAACGGCAAGTTGACCGGGATAAAGGTACATTTTCCACTTCCGCGCAAAATCCTCATATGGAGTGGAATTATCGCGGGCAGAGTCCAGCCGAGTCTTAGCAACCCTTGACTTTAAAGGAAATTCGGATTTATCTGCTGCCGCATGAGCCTTTATGGGCTCTGAGGAAGTAATCGTAGAGGGAGGAAGTGACGTGATCTCTTTCACTTCTGGGACTTCTGTGACCGAAGTCTGCGCGGCTGTAGCGAGCTTGTCTCGCCGTTCTTCGCGCGGAGAACTCACCGGAGTTTGATACTGAGTAGCAGCCCCAATACCAACTGTATCCCTTTGGATTTTCAGTTCTTGTAGGCTTTCGTGAGCGGGAGTAGATTCGCGCAGAGCTTCAGGCAATAGGGGTAGAGGATCTAATTCAGAGGGGACAATCGGCCCGTGTTTGAAAGAGCCCGTCGGGGCGTAAAACTTCCTCATCACCTCGTCAGCCGGGGTGACGTCATCAGCCCAATCGGGAAGATCAACGCTGCGCTCAGATTTGGCTGATTTCTTCGACATACGCTACCGGATCGGCGACCGGCGCGACCTTTTCCTGTGCGAGGATCGCATCCGTCACAGCACGGTAATCGTCGGCACCTTTACTGTGTGAGTCGAATTCAAAAATAGTCTTTCCGTGCGACGAAGCCTGCCTGAGCTTTGCGTCGGAGCGAATGGGGGGAAGAACTTTCGGCGCGTACCGCGTCTCGATCACCTTCATTACCTGATGAGTGATATTAGTGCGCCGGTCAATAAAAGTCGGCAAAACCCCGCAAATGTTGGCTGAATATTTGAAAACCTTTTCGAGTTCGGCGGCTGAATCCAGAATGCCCTTCGCGCCTTGTAGCGCCAGCCTATCCATGTCAATCGGGATGATCAGCTCGTTTGAGTAAAGCAGGGCGTTATTGTGCATCACGTTCAAAGCCGGCGGACAGTCCAAAATCACGTAATCGAAACCTGCGAGTTCGGAAAGGCGCACCGTCAAGGCGAGTTCGCGCCCGGGCTGCGCCGAAATAATGTTTTCGGCCATTGCCGTCCGCTTGTCCGAAGGGATGATGTAAAGGTTGGAGCGCGCCTCCACGATCACCTGGTCGTAAGCCAAATCGTCAACCATCAGGTTGTAAACGGTCGGCTGGTTCTTGCCGATCTTCAGCCCTAGCATGTCGGAGGCGTTACCTTGTTGGTCAAGATCAATGAGGAGGACACGGCGGTCCTTAAGTGCAATGCCGTGAGAGAGATTGACGGCGGTTGTCGTCTTCCCCACACCTCCTTTGAAGTTCTGGATTTGCAGCTTACGAATCATCTGTCGAGCCCTCTCGTGCGGTAGCGGGTGGTCGCTTTGAGCCGTTGAAGATAGAATTGCGCGGCTTTGATGTCCATTTCAGTCCAAATATAGTAACCATTCTCGTCTTTCTGCGGTTGGGGTATCTTTTCTAAATGTAACCAGTTTTGGAGTGTTCTTTTCGTGACATTGATCAGTTTAGCGACTTCACCAGTTTTCCATCGACTCATTGGCTATCTTTCAAAACCTTTCATCAGTTTTAGGTTGACGACAATAAAACAGATAGGCCGTTTCCTGTCAATACTTATTTTTGGCACCAAGCGCGCGATATTCGTTGATAGAATAAAAAAACTGGTAGTGGAGAAACGAGATGGGATGGTGGATAATCTGCATCTATGATCACTATTATCCTCAAATGCTCCCACTGTGGCAGCCAACACTTAGTGCGTGATGGTTTCACGCCCAATGCAAAACAGCGTTACTGGTGTCATGACTGCAACCGCAGCAGCCGCGATAATCCACAGCCACGAGGCTACTCGGAAGCAGCAAAAGAACAAATTCTCGCCGCCTATGAAGAACGCAGCAGTTTGCGCGGACTGGAGCGCGTCTTCGGGGTCTCGCGTAAAACCGTTAGCGGCTGGCTCAAAAAAAGAGACCACGCTCCCAGACCTAAGCACGACACTGATTGCGCCTGACGAGCAAGACCCGGCAGGCAGCGTGCTGGAGTTGGGCGAGGTCTGGTCATTCGTTCGCCAAAAGAGTCGCAAACGGTGGATTTGGATTGCCCTCATGCGCTCGACGCGTCAAGTCGTGGCATATGTCGTTGGCGACCGCAGTCAAGCGACCTGTCAAAAGTTGTGGGAACGCATTCCTGAGTCTTACCGCCGTAGTCACTGCTACAGTGACTTCTGGGAAGCATACGCAAAGGTACTGCCCGCCACCCAGCACACGGCGGGCGGCAAAGAGAGTGGCGAGACAGCACACGTCGAGCGATGGAACAAGCGCGTTCGCACCAGCGCTGGGCGCGCTTCGTCAGAAAGACTTTATCGTTCTCCAAGTCAGATCAGATGCACGAGATATGTCTACGATTATTCATTCATCGCTACAATCTCTCATTGCGCCCCACCTGACTTCTCCACTACCGAAAAACTAAGCAGAGGTGAGGAAAAGTTCGACAAACGGAAAACAATTATAAGATGTGTCTGTCGAGGAATTTGTTGACGATCCCAACTCCGTTTCTCCATGCCGTAGAAAACATTTGGGACTTCATACATGACCGAGGGAAACTCGCCCAATGATCTCATCATCGAGGGCATCAGGCTCAATCTCCCGCATTGCGAAGAACACCCGGTTCATTTCTTCCCAGAACATATGGCGCGCATCGGTCGGGTCAATTTCCAGCATATCATCCACGCGCGCGACAACTTCTGCCATGCCTTCGAAAGATATTTCCGGCTCTGTTGTTTCTCCGAGCGGCTCTGACGCGAGAGCGCAACCGCGTCTGCGAACCCTTCACGGCTAAATGAGTCCGGATAATCTCGCTCCGACGTGCGCGTGCCGCCATCGGGGAACACCCCAATTGTTCAGCTGTGAGACGTGCGAGACTCGCCGCTCCTTGCAAATTGACGTCATGTGAAGGGAGAGCCTCTGCCACGTCGGAAGGGAAGCGGAGTACCTGTATGTATTGACCGACGAAGCTGGAAAGTGAGACCCGACTTTGTGTTTCACGCGCTAAGATGCCGCGCAATTCACCGGCGACTTCAAACAGGTCTTCCGCCCGCAGCGCGATGGGCGACCTCGCCGGGTATCAGTTGCCGGACGCCGCTTGATGTGTCGTACCGCATACGACAACAGAAGCAATTGCTTTCCTGAACTAGGGATATCGTAGGGTAGATACCTAACGCAAGCTCGCGCAAAGAGCACGCACGGCGACAGGGGAGGCAAGAGGCAGTATGTTCGCTGACGGCGACGGGCAGCGCGCACAGGTCTTTGTCAACCTCCATAATGGGGATTGTTTCATAACTCAGGCAAAATACTGCATCATTATCAATCTGAAAGGTAATAACAATGGTTAAATAGTATTTGGTCACACAAAAATGCAATTTGTGGAACCTCAGGGGAACACGGTATCTGTCTTGACAATGTCACATTAGGACGAGTCAAACCTCCCCGTTTGAGCTCGTAATCGGCTGCCTATCGAGCGCGCCCGTTGG
>JACDEG010000622.1 GCA_013816505.1 Pyrinomonadaceae bacterium
CGCGCTACGTCATCGAGATGATCCGAGACGAACGCGGCTTTCTGATAACTGAAGCCGAGATTCTTCTGCAACTCGGCGATGTAGAAGACGCTGTAGCTGACCGCGAATCGCTCCCTGATTAACTGCTGAACCATCGGAGAGCGCCAACACGCCCCACTGAAGCCGCATTCCTGCGGTCCAGCGTCGATCAGGCGCGAGAGTTCGCGGCGCTGATCTGTGGTCAGCTTTGGACGCCGACCCGTGGGCTTGGTGAAGGCGACGCCGCGCACACCGTAGCAGAGGAACTTATGGACATAAGCTTCGACCTGCGCCACTGACAGTTGCAGGATGAGTGCCGCCTGCTCCGTCTCCTGATAGTGGACGGCGGCAAAGATCGTAAGGATGAATTTAGACAGCCGCAGATCGCCGAGTTTTTGTGCGGCGATGAGTTTGCGGTCGAGGGCTTGGCGCTGCTCAGTAGTTATGGTAAGACGAAAGCGAGAGCATCTGGAGACTCCTTCGGTTTGTGGACTTAGACCCCTGCAAGACAGAAGGAGTTTTTCCAGATGCTGGCTGCTCGTCAAGCGCCGCTGCCGCTTTTTCAGATTTTCAAAAATCCTTTTTCTTGAAGTCTATAGTTCACGCGAGACATAACATCTGTGCCCTGACAGGGCAATGGCATTAAGTTAAGCAATGACTCTTTTGAGATAGCGGTAAAACCAGAGCTTGCGTGCATAGCCTCGCTTTGGGCGTTCCGACTTTCTGCCCACGCGCTGCCGAGTGAAATCCTTCTCCGCAACGCGGAAGCGCGCGATGATCTGTGGCGAGGTCAAGGCGGCTTGCAGATGTTCGATGATGGTTAGCTGGTTTTTTTGTCCATGTTTTATTTTTACTCCAAAATCAGCCGATATGCGATGTCTTTTCTCTTAACTTAATGCCATTGCCCTGACAGGGTAGGCAGAAGGTAGCCAGTGGCAAGCGAGTGAAACGAGCGCGGCCTCTGGAAACAGGAGCACACAAACGGTTCCGCGCCGCTTTCAGGGCGCGGGGAAGTGTCACCACAGAAAGCGCTCATCATATTCAATTCCGCCCGTTCGTAACATTTCGACATACTCTTCCTGAAAGGTCTTATGCCGGTGGTGCTCATCCTGATGAAGAACGTAGTGCCTGACGCGCTCGACGTTGGAAGGGCTGACCGTGTACGCGCCGTAGCCCGGCTGCCATGCGAATGACCGCCTGCATAATTCTTTATGCACCCATTCAGATGAGCCTTGCTTGATGTCGCGCAAGGCATCGGCCAAGCGATGCGTCGGCTTTAATCCTACCAACAAATGTGCGTGGTCTTCGGTGCCGCCAACCGCGAGGGCCACGCCGTTCAGGTTTCTGACAATCCCGCCGAGGTATGCGTGCAGTTTGTCGCGCCAATCTTGGCCGATCAACGGCGCGCGGTCTTTCGTGCTGAAGACGAGATGATAATGCAGGCTCGTGTGTGTTGATGGCATAGCTTTGCTCTGTGCGCCCTTTCAGGGCGCGGTCGGGGTCGGGGCAGTAGCCAGAGGCTGCGCGCCTCCGCTGACGCTGCGGCGCTTGCCACTGGCTACCTTCTGCCTGCTCCTTCGGAGCAGTATGGCAACTGCTACCTTTCATAAAGGTAAATAACTCGTCTTCCGAAAATTTTATAATCGCCCCGCACGACGCGCTCGACCGCTTCCGGGTAAGCCTGATGTTCTTCAATGAGGATGCGGGCGGATAAAGTTTCTTCGGTGTCGTCGTCGTGGACGGGCACGACGCGCTGCGTGATGACGGGGCCGCCGTCGAGCATCTCGTCAACGAAGTGGACGGTGCAACCTGAAACCTTCGCGCCGTAATGAAGCGCCTGCTGCTGCGCGTCGAGTCCGGGGAAGGCGGGCAGCAGGCTCGGATGAATATTCAGGACGCGCCCGCGGTACGCTTCGATGAAGAGCGGCGACAGCAGCCGCATGTAACCCGCGAGACAGACGAGATCAACTCCGCGCGCACCGAGCGCCGCGATGATTTCGCGTTCGTGCTCCTCGCGCGCACGCTGGCGTCGTTCGATGGCGAGCGTCTCCAAGCCGCGCTCCGCCGCGTGATGTAATCCCGCCGCCCCGCTCTGGTCGCTAATCACAATGGCGATTTCCGCTTTGAGGATGCGCCCGTCGCGGACGGCGTCGGCGAGCGCGAGCATGTTCGAGCCGCGCCCGGAGATCAAGACTCCGATGCGACAGAGTTGATGCCGGGTCTCGCTGCTCGTGACATCCATAAGTGAATTTGTTTTCGCGCCGTTCGTGCCTTCACCTGAAGCCTTTCTCCATCAAGCTTCGAATCGCAAAGAGCGCGGAGAGGGATGACAAGTATTCCAACTTCTCAGACGAGTGTGACCTGACGACTGCCTTCGACGACACGCCCGATTTCGTAAAAAGTTTTGCCGTGCGCGGTGAAGTGAGATTGAACTTTTTCCTGATCCGAAGCGGCGCAGACGACGACCATCCCGACACCCATGTTGAAAGTGCGGTACATCTCTGCTTCGGCGACGTTGCCGAGCCGCTGCATCAAGGTGAAGATGGGCAACACCGGCCACGACCCGCGCTTGATCTCGACGCTCGTATTTTCGGGGAGGATGCGCGGGATATTCTCAAGCAATCCGCCGCCGGTGATGTGCGCGAGACCTCTGATTGCGCCGGCGTCGAGCAAGCCTTCGAGCGCCGGCAGGTAGGTGAGATGTGGCTGTAATAATGCCTCGCCGACGGTCATGCCGAATTCCTCAAGGCGTGTGTCGACGCGGTGACCCGCGATTTCTAAAAAGAGCTTGCGCGCCAGAGAGTAGCCATTGGTGTGCAGGCCGGCGGAGGGGAGCGCAAGCAACACGTCGCCCTGTTCAATGCGACTGTCGTCGATCACTTGGTCGCGGTCAACGACGCCGACGATGAAGCCCGCGATGTCGTACTCGCCGTCGGCGTAAAAGCCAGGCATCTCCGCCGTCTCTCCGCCGAGCAGCGCGCAATTATTCTCGCGGCAGCCTTGCGCGACGCCTTCGACGACACTCGCAATTGTGTCGGGTGCGAGCGCGCCGGTCGCGATGTAGTCGAGGAAGAAGAGCGGTCGCGCGCCCTGCACCAGAATGTCGTTGACGCAGTGGTTGACGAGGTCGCGTCCGACGGTGTGATGGGTGTTCGTCAGGAAAGCGATTTTCAGTTTCGTCCCGACGCCGTCCGCCGACGCGACCAGCACCGGCGCGCGCATCGACGGGAAAGCGCCGTCGAACATTCCGCCAAAAGAGCCGATCTGCGACAGCGTGCGCGCGTTGAATGTCCCGCGCGCCAATTCCTTGATCCGATCAACCGCACGATTCGCGGCGTCAATCGAAACGCCGGCGTCGGAGTAGGTGATGGGGGTAGTCATAAAGAGTCGGGAGTCAGAAGTCGGGAGTCAGAATCGCTATCAGCCGACGCGCCGGCAAACGG
>JACDEG010000623.1 GCA_013816505.1 Pyrinomonadaceae bacterium
ACGTGAGACGGCGGGCCGAGCCCGCCTCTAAACGGGCGTTGAAGAGGTCGCATCCAATTGCAATTCTCTATAGAAACAGAGGAGAAAATAAAGTGTCTCACGTCATTGAGATTGACGGGCTGACGAAGGATTACCAAGTCGGGTTTTGGCGCAAGCGTCAGGTGCGCGCGCTCGACGGGCTATCGCTCTCTGTCGAGCGGGGCGAGATTTTCGGCTTCCTCGGCGCGAACGGCGCGGGCAAAACGACAACCATCAAACTGCTGATGCGCCTGATTTACCCGAGCGAGGGGCGAGCCTCGATCCTCGACCACGACATCAGCGACGTGTCGATGCACGCCCGGATCGGTTATCTGCCGGAGCACCCATACTTCTACGACTATCTGACGGCGCGCGAACTGTTGGAGTACTGCGGCGAGCTTTTCGGCTACCGGCGGCGCGAACGGCGCGAGCGAGCAGCGGCGATGCTGGCGCGCGTCCGGCTCGACGAAAAGAGTTGGGACAAGCAATTGCGGAAATTCTCGAAAGGGATGTTGCAGCGTGTCGGGCTGGCGCAGGCGCTCGTCAACAACCCCGAAGTGGTCTTCCTCGACGAGCCGATGAGCGGCCTCGACCCCATCGGTCGACGCGAGGTGCGCGATCTGATTGCAAGCCTGCGAACCGTCGGCACCACCGTCTTCCTGTGCTCGCACATCCTCGCCGACATCGAAGTCCTCTGCGACCGCGCCGCCATTCTCCAACGCGGACGCCTCGCGCACCTCGGGCGGATCGAAGATTTGCGGCAGCTCGGCAGCGGCGATCACTCGATGGAAATTGTCGTCGCCGATGCGGACGCGCGCCGGATGGAAAGCGCGCTCGCGACGCTTGAGGGTGTCCACATCACGGCGACGCCCGGCGGGGCGCGCATCGAAGTTTCGTCGGAAGGCGACGTGGACGCGGCCCTCCGCGCGGCGCGCTCGTGCGGGGCGCGGCTCGTCTCCGTGAACAGAATCGGCAGCGCGCTCGAAGAGTTATTCGTTAATGACGGTGGCGTGGGTAAATACTCAAGTGACGGGTGACAGGTGACAGGTGACAAGTAAGGAGTCCGGGTCACATGAGTTGTGCCTGTCCACGCCGAATTGATCGGCGAGGATTGTTAGCTGACATCGTGGGCGCGGGCCGTACAGAAATCTCAACCGTTCTATCACCTGTCACCTGTCACCTGTCACTGCTGTTTGAATTTGACGCCGGTCAATTCTATTTTGATATTAGCGGGAAGGAGGTCTTTGCTGAGACCTTCGAGCATGATCGGCACGGCGATGATTTTGTTGGGCTCGAGCTCGGGCTGGCGTGCCGGGATCGGGATGACGACGCGCTCACGCAGGATGTTATTGTCGAGATCGATGGCCATCACGCGCAGTTCGAGGCCGTTGATCGTGCGCCCCGAAAAATTGCGGATCACCGGCTTCATCTGAAGCACACGGTCGCCGACCGGGCGGACGGCGGTGGTCGCGTCCGAGTCCGGGTCGAAGTCGATGATGATGCGCCCGCGATGCTGCTCAAACTCCGGGCTGCCGGAACGTAGCGCACCTTCCAGACGCGGCTCGACGCCCTGCGTCGAAGGGCGTGTCAAGAGATATACCAACCCCGCTCCCAATAACACCGAGACGAGCGCCACGCCGATGAAGACGTTGCGCCGCGTGCTGTCGATCTCCGCCGTGTTCTTTTCCGCTTGAGCCATAATCTATTCGTCAACTGGAGGATGGCGCACATATACAACTATCCGGTGCGGGCGCGCAAGTCCGGCGTGTGCGTCACCACGGGGGCTTCGCGGTCGGCAATCAACGAGCCGGTACCGGTGCGTGGCAGCGCCATCTTCGACCACGTGATGCGGAAGCAGCTTCCTTCGCCCGGCTGGCTCTTGACGGTGATCTCGCCGCCGAGCAGTTCGACGATCCGGCGTGTAATCGCGAGGCCGAGGCCGACGCCGCCGTGGGTGCGTGTCAGGTGGTCATCGACCTGCCGGAAGCGGTCGAAGATGTAAGCCACCGCGTCACGCGGCATCCCGATCCCGGTATCTCGGACTTCGATGAACCAGTGCTCCCGGTCGATTGGCGCGGCAGCGATGACCACCGTACCCGCCGGCGTAAATTTGATGGCGTTGCTCACTAAGTTTGAGAGCACTTGCGACAACTTGTGCCGGTCGGTGCGCACGTTCGTCAGTCCGGCCAACACCTCGGCGCGCAGTTCAAGACCTTTGTCGAGCGCCTCGCCGGCATACTCGCGCACAATCTCGTCGGCCACCTCTGCAACGTTGACGCTCTCCAGATGCAGCGCAGCCCGCCCCGCTTCAAGCCGCGAGTAGTCGAGCAGGTCGTTGACCATATCGAGCAGCGAACGAGCATTGCGTTCCATCCGCGTGACTGCTTCGTCCTGTAGTGGCGCGAGCGGCAGTCGGCGGTCACGTGCGAGCAACTGGCAGAGGCCGATGATGACGTTAAGCGGAGTGCGCAACTCGTGACTGACGGTAGCGACGAACGCCGATTTGAGGCGGTCGTGCTCGCGCAGACGGTCGTAGGCAGCGACGATCTCGGCGTGTTGCCGAACCTCTTCGGTAATGTCGCGGAAGACCGCGACCAGCCCTTCTTCATGCTTGTCCGGCTCGCTGACGAGCGGCGTGGCGCTGACCTCAAGCACACGCTCGTCGTGATTGCCCGGTTGTCCGCCCGCTGCTTGCCCGTCCGTCTGCTCTTCGGTTTGGTCCCCCCGCTGCCTCGCGCCGCGCACAATCAGCACATGCTCGCCGGAAATACTCTCGCCGCGTTCGAGGGTGCGCCCGATGGGCGTTTCGCCTGACAGCAGCACCTTCCCTTTCAGGTCGCGCAATTCCAAGTCAGCGATTAACGCCTGCACCCCGTCGCGGAACTCGCCCGGCTTGCGGTCAAAGATTCTCGCCGCCGCCGGATTCACGCGGTAGCGTCCGCGCGCGTCGACAATCACCACGCCCTCGTTCATCTGATTGATGACGCTCTCTAGTTCGGCAGCGCGCGATTTTTCAGCGGCGAATGCGGCGGTGGCTAATTTCTCGGCGCGCACGCGGTTTGATACTTCCGAAACCAGCAGGATCAAGTCGCCACCCGCTCCGCCATGCTCCGTCGTCGGCCACAGGATCACGTCCCAGAACTTCGCCCCCTCTCCGCTCCCCTTCTCGTGCACGCCGAGTTCGAGCGGCAGGCCATAATTGACAAACGCCCGCCGCGTCCGGCGCGCGTCTTCGATGACATTGCTCAACACGCCGAGACCCGTTGCTGCTTCGTACAACTCCCGCCCGGCGAGCGACTCCGCGTCGTGCCTGACAATTGCCGCAAAGGTCGAATTGGCTTTGCGCACCGTCAGATTGGCGTCGAGCACCGCGACACCGAGCGGTAGCGTGTCGAGCACCTCTTCGGTGAACGCACGTTGGGCGCGCAGTTCATTGAA